>JANNRQ010000148.1:0-3230 GCA_031401495.1 Gemmatimonadota bacterium | reverse complement strand
CTGCGCACCAGCAATCCGCTGCGCGGCGAAAAAGAGATCGGCCTGCGTGTGGGTCGGGTCATCGGCAAACACAAGATGGCGAAACACTTCGACCTGACGGTTACCAACGATTCTTTTACTTACGCGCGCAACGAACAGCGGATTCGCGCCGAGGCGGCACTCGACGGACTGTATGTGATTCGCAGCAGCGTCGCCGGCGATCGCATGGAGGCGGACCGCTTGGTGGAGCATTACAAAAGTCTGGCGAAAGTCGAACGTGCCTTTCGGTGCCTGAAGACGGTCGATCTATCGCTGCGACCGATCTATCATCGCGACGACGACCGCATTCGTGCGCACGTGTTCATCTGCATGTTGGCCTACTATGTCGAATGGCACATGCGCGAGAGCTTGCGGCCGGTGTTGTTCGCCGACGAGGATCAGGAGTCGGCGGCGGACGCTCGCGAATCGATCGTGGCGCCGGCCCAGCGTTCGGAGTCGGCGAAGCGCAAGGACGCCACGCGGCGGACCGCCGACGGCTTTCCCGTGCAGAGCTTCCACGACCTCTTGCGCGACCTCGGCACGCTCTGCCGCAACCGTCTGCGGATTCCGGAATACCATTCGGAATTCGACCGTCTCACGCTTGCCACGCCGTATCAGCAACACGTGCTTGGCCTGTTGGGGATCCCCTTGACCTAGCACCGACTGAACTAGCACCGCAATCGCGATTGTTCCAGAACGCGCACATTTCAAATTGGCCCGCTGCAGCCCGTTGAGCCAATAAACTCACATTCCGCGAGTCCCAAAAGCAATATCTTTGAATTTCCCTGGCGGTTGGGCAAGCGGGGCGGGGGTGGGTCAGGGGTTATCGTCCATAGGTTCCGGGGTCGATTCCCAGCAGCGTGAGCAGCCGCTGCTGGGCGGGGGAGAGGTCGTCGTAAAACATGACCGGTTCGTCGTCGTCCGTCGGACTTGCCGGCAGGAGGTCGGTGCGACGCAGATGTTCCAGCAGGTCCAGAATATGCCGCGCGGTGGGACGCCGCGTGCGGCGGCCTTCAGGATAGACCTCCGCCGTTCCTTCCCAGCGCCGCTTGCTCGCGGAAGCCTGGGACGCCGCTCGCGCCAAGGCCCGCCGCAGATCGCGTTCGATCAGCGCCTGCACCAGCAACGCCAGAAAGTAGACCGTGAATAGCCCCACCACGCGCCGCGGCGACTTCAGAAATACGGGCGCCAGGTCGAAGTCCGATTTCAATTGCGAGAAGCGTTTCTCGATGGTGGGCTGGCGCTTGTAGGCTTCGAGCAGCTCGCGCGGCGTGAGCCGTCGATCGTTGGTCAACAAGGGAAACACGCCATCGTCGGCCTGCGCCCGCTCCCATTGCTCGTGGTCGATTCGCCAGGTGATCTCGAAGCGGTCGATGATCGAGCGCCGATAGTGTGAGTCGCGGCTCGGACGGCCGGGGCCCTCTTTGTGGAACTGCTCCCGCGGGCGATGCACGATCTCCACGGACAACAGCGACGCGGCGTCTCGGCTGGCGAGGATGTCGGCCACCCCCTGCTCGACGGCGGCCCGCGTGCGGAACCGCGTCCGAGGAGACGTGAGCCGCGCCTGGAGATCCTGGAGTTCTTGAATCGCGCGCTGGCACCGCTCGCCGCGGGCCGTCTGGTCGAGCTGGGCCTTGCGGCGGGAGTGGAACCAGAGCAGGCGGTACCCGTCCGCTGTCACCTGCTCTTGCGCGCTGACTTGCCAGACATCGACCGGCGGCGGAGCGGGGCGGAGCGGATCGTCGGGCGTTTCCACCCGGCTCCAGCACGGTTCCCACACGATGCTCCGCGGCTCGCGCCGCAGGCGTTGGCGGAATTCGGCGTCCTCGGCCCGCGTTCGCGGCAGCACGGTGAGGAACCGCCCGCCCCGCGCCGCGATGTGGTGGAGATTCTCGCGGCTAGCCAATTTGCAGTCGGCGACGTACAGGAAGTCGGTCTTGCCCGCGAGCTCCGCCAACAGTTCCCAAGACCGGCGATGCGTGGTGTCGTCGGTGGTGTTTCCGCAGTCCACGTGGAAGCAGAGTGGCACACCGCCGTCCTCGGTCAGTGTCAGCGTGAACAGCAGTTGCTTGAGATCGGGGCGGCGGTCCTTGCTGTGTCCCCAGGTGATCGCCGGCTGCCGGCGCCCTTGCCGGTCGATCGGCCGCCGCGCGGCGGCATACTCGCCGTGAAAGGAAACGGAGGTGGAATCGTTGTGCAGTTCGTCGAGCGACACCTGGAATTCCTCGAGCGCAGCGCGGACGATCGCCAGCAGCAACTGGGGAGTGGTGCCATCGAACAGTCGCTCCAGACAGGCTCCCAGGCGGTCGTCCTGGAGGGTGGCCACATCCTCGTGGAACAAGTCGAATAAATCGGGCGCGTGTCGCGCCGCCCACTCGGGAATGGCGTACATCGGCTCGCGGGATAGCAGCACGTTCCGCACGAGCAACAGCACGACGCACGGCGTGGAGATGGTCTGCCGCACGTCGTCGGCCGGGAGATGTTGCTCCAGGAGCTCCTCGAGGCGGAGCCGCTCGAGGTAGCGATTGACGAGGGGCACGGCTCCGATCTGGAAGCTGCGTAGCCGCCACTCGCCGTGGGCGGCTCGGGCTCCCACGGGCAACGGAGGTCGGTGGGTGGATCTGCCTGACCGGCGCCGATCGTTTCGCGAACTTTCCATGCCTGACCCTCCCTGCGTGACGAATCCTGACAATCACGAGGCGCTCCGCGCGCTCCGGACTGGCGTAACGATTCGCGCGGCGCGGCGCTGGGTCGAGCTGAAAAAATATGGAAAAAAAGGGCAATTGACGTAAGTCTTGCGGCGCTCGACTTACGTCAATGGCATTTGTCGTAAGTCCTTATGCGCGTCATCGGTGGCGTGGACTGGACACTTGCCACGATGCCGCGCCGGCCGGAAAATGCGTGCGGCCAACGGGAGTACACGCCGCCGCAGCCAGACCACAGGAGCGCTCGGAGAAGAGAAGTGCTCGGGGAACCGAGCCACCCGATGTCGTCGCGACTGCGACGAACCTCAACCGTCAGTAGACATCCCCGCGGCCGGCGGAGAAATTAACGGAAATCAGATTCGGGACTCGCGGAATGTGAGTTCGCACGGATCCATTATCTCGAGGAACCGCGCTTCGAGAAGGATTGCGCGTTCTTGATCTCGCGCCGCTACGTGCCTTCTTTGTGGTCCATACCGAAGATCGAATCGTTGATGTTGTAAAAGTCCG
>JANNRQ010000147.1:0-2692 GCA_031401495.1 Gemmatimonadota bacterium | reverse complement strand
CCATCCTCATGGTGACTGTGCGCATCGATGAATCCCGGCGCCAGCACCAGGCCACGGGCGTCGATCACCTCGTCGCTCGCAGGCGGCTTGAAGTCCCCCACGGCTGCGATCCGCTTCCCTACGATCCGCACATTCACATCCCGTGACGGTCCGCCGCCGCCGTCGATCACGCGTGCATTGACGATCACGACGCCGGACGGCTCCTTCTTGGCCCGAGAGCAGGTGGCGGAAAGGATGCCGAACAGAAGGGTTACGGCAATCCTGCTCATCCACATCCCCCCGCAGCCAAGGTCACCGCAGCCTTTCGAATGCGATGTCTCGTTCCGTCCCTGAGCTGAGGCCGAAGCCGGCAACGGTTCCACCGGCGCCGCGATGGAACTTCAGGCCCGCAGCCATCACGCCCGAGTAAGCCTGGTCGCTGAAGCTGAACCTGAACTCGTCATCGGCCACCGGAACGACACCGAGCGGCGGCTCCTGCTCGATGCGCAGGGTCAATCCGCGATCGGCAACCGCCAGACGGTACGTCGCATCCAGCTCGGCCGAAAAGAAGGCGCCGGTGAACTCAGACAACTGTTCAGCGGTCATGGATCGCGGCGCAGGTTCACCGCCGGCAACGAGCTCGTCTTCGTCGCGAGCCTCCTCGCCGCCCTTCGGTGCCAATGCGTCGGCCAGGTAGTGGTCGGCGACGCGATACGCCAGGGCCAGGGTGTCGGCCAGGCCGTCGTTGCACGCTATCGCGATGGCCACGCGCGGCGTCACGAACCGCATGAGCACCGCTCGCGACCCCCAGGAGCTCCCCGTATGATGAACGGTCCGCAGCCCGCGGTATTCGCCAAGATACAAGCCGCGGGCCCGCTTGAGCCGCTCGCCGTTGTCGAGAGTCCCCTCGCTCAGCATCAAGGAGTGTATCGCCGGCTGGTCGGGCCCGTGGAGGTAGTCGTCCCAGCGCAGCAGGTCCTCGACCGTCGTGTAGAGCTGCCCGTCGCCCGGGACGTCGAAGTTGTAATTGTGGACCATGCGGATATCGTCGTCGCCATGGCGATCGTACCCGGTGGCGCGCCGCGGGATGATCTCCTCGTGATCGTCGTACATCCGGCTTGCGTCCATCCCCAGCGGCCCGAAGATGCGCTCCTGGGCGAAGTCGCGCAGCGACTTGCCGCTGGCGCGTTCGACAACCAGAGCCAGCATCATGTACGCCGTATTGCTGTAGAGGCTTCGCTCTCCCGGCGGGAAGACGAGAGCGCGCTGCCGCGACATCATGTCCAGGATCTGGGAAGCGGAGATCGGGTAGTAGTGGTCTCGCCCGGCGAGTGGGAACAGGGTCAGGTAATCGCGCATGCCGCTCGTGTGGTAGATCGTGTGGCGCAGCGTGATGGGTCGGTCGTACCCAGGCAGTTCCGGAAGCCACCTGCGGATATTGTCGGCGAGCGACAGCTTCCCTTCGAGCTCCAGCATGCTGATGCTTGCAGCGACGAACTGCTTGTTCACTGAGGCGACGTCGAATACCGTCTGCGGACTGACGGGAATATCGTAGTCGAGGTTGGCGTAGCCGTAGCCGCGCGAGTACACCAGATGGCCTTTCCGCGCCACGGCGAGGGCGCAGCCTGGCGAACCCCGCCTGTCCCAGGAGGCAAAGAGAGCGTCGACTGAAGGAGTGTCCTCCCCGACCTCCGTGCGCGCAGTCGAAACCCTATGGCCGCTGCTGGCGACGGCGAGGGTCAGGAGTGCCACGCCACGAGCCAACTCAGGAAAGTTCATTGGACCACCGCTGCACTTGCTGGACGCTCACGCCAGCTCCACCGCAAACGATCACGAGCGCCGAGTCGAATCGCTCGATCTCGGGCGCGCGGTCGTAAACCACCGCAAGCGAAGCCCCGCACGCGGGTTCCGTGACGATCCTGTGGTCGGCGACGAATCTCTGGCATGCGGTTACAGGAGCGTAAGCGAAACGAGCGCGGTCTGCCAGTCCATTCGCGCGTCCATTCGCGCGGCCGCGGAACGGCGGTGGGCGTCCGGCCGGCGCACTCCAGGAGCAGGCGGCCGCGCCTGACGCAGCCTCCGAGGGGCTGCGGACGGGCCAAGCCCTCGTCTCAGCCGACGCTCCGCCTGGTGGTGAGCGCCGCCTTCTTCCCGCACTTCTCGCGCAACCTCAACACCGGCGAATTGGAGATGGTGTCGGCCATGAGCCGGAAGTCACAGGTCCGCATCCACCACGACCGGGCGCATCCCTCGGCGGTGACGCTGCCCGTCATCCCCTGAACGCCGTCCCCTCGCGGCAAGCCTCCTCTGGGGTCCTGCTTGCGTTGGTTGCCGACCCCGCCCCGGCTCTTGCGAGATAATCGCGTGGTGAGCGACATCCTCGATATCTTCAAACGCCAGGGCGCATTGCTCGAAGGGCACTTCCTCCTCTCCTCCGGGCTTCACTCCGCGCAGTACCTGCAATGTGCGCGGGTGTTGATGGATACGAAGATCGCGTCCGACCTGGGCGCGCGGCTCGCCGCACAGCTCAAGACGGTCGGGGTCACGCCCGATGTCGTGGTCGCGCCGGCCCTGGGGGGCATCGTGGTCGGCCATGAAGTCGCGCGCGGTTTCGGTTGTCGGTCGCTCTTCACGGAGCGTGAGGGCACGACCATGACCCTGCGCCGCGGTTTCGCGCTGGAGCGCGGTGAGACTGTGGTGGTGGTGGAAGACG
>JANNRQ010000146.1:0-11996 GCA_031401495.1 Gemmatimonadota bacterium | reverse complement strand
ATCGGCGGCGCCGCCATCAATCGCCGCTTTGGCCGTCGCGCGATGTTCGTGGAGGCAGAACGGCCGTACGACTCCGGCGTGTTCTACTGCAAGGACGCGTTCGAGGGCTTGGAGACGATGGATCGCCTGCAGGACAAGGATCGGCGCAAGGCGTTCGTCGCGAAGAACCTCGACGACGCGCGCAAGGACGTGTTTCTTCGCACAACCGTCGGCAAGGACATCGCGGTCGGCGACGACGCGGGCGCTCGCAGCAACGTCAGCACCGATCATGCGGTGCCCGTCGCGCCGTTCTTTGGAACGAAGGTTCTGCGCGACATTCCGCTCGACGAGGTCTTTCAAGTGCTGGATCTCGACGAGTTGTACCGCCTGCAGTGGGGCGGACGCGGTTCAGGCGCCGAGTACGAGAAAATGGTGAAGGAAGTGTTCGAGCCAACGCTCGCGCGTCTCAAGGTCGCTGCGAAGCAGGAAGGCTGGCTCAAGCCGGAAGCACTTTATGGCTTCTTCCCTGCCCAGTCGCGCGGCAACGACCTCGTGGTCTACGAGCCGGAGCCCTACACGAAGGACGGCACGCTCAAGCCGCTCACCACCTTCCATTTCCCCCGCCAGGAAGGTCGCGACCGCCTCTGCATCGCCGACTACTTCCGCGCGCACGACGCAAGCGATGTGGACGTCGTCGCGTTCCAGATCGTTACGGTCGGCGACGAAGCCACGCGCCGGTTCGAAGAGCAGCAGAAGGCGGGTGAATACAGCGAGGGCTACTTCGGTCACGGACTCGCCGTGGAGACGGCTGAAGCGGTCGCAGAATGGCTGCATCGCAAGTTGCGGCACGACCTTGGCATTCCCGGTGGCCGCGGCAAGCGCTACTCGTGGGGCTACGGCGCGTGCCCCGACCTCGACGATCACGCCAAGCTGTTCAGGATCCTTCCTGTGGAGAAGGAACTCGGCATGCAGCTAACATCGGCGTTCCAGCTCATCCCCGAGCAGAGCACGGCCGCGATCATCGTGCACCACCCAGAGTCGAAGTACTACGCGGTGCGCGCACAGCAGGCGTCGGGCGCGACGGAAGGTGCCGCATGAGCAAGGGCTCAATCGAACGTCTTCTTGATCCCGAACGCATCATCGTCTTCGATGGCGCGATGGGAACGATGCTGTACTCCAAAGGCGTGTTCATCAACCAGTGCTACGATGAGTTGAACCTTCGCGCGCCGGACATGATCTCCGAGATCCACCGCGCCTACGTGAAGGCGGGCGCCGAGATCATCGAGACCAACACGTTTGGCGCCAACCGCCTCAAGCTCACGCCGTACGGCCTCGAGGCACAGATCGCCGACATCAACAAGGCTGGTGCACGGCTGGCGCGCGCCATCGCGGACGAAGCACCCAGGCCCGTGCTGGTCGCGGGATCCGTCGGGCCGCTGGGCGTTCGCATCGAGCCGTTCGGCCCGACAAGCCGCGAAGAGGCCTTCGGTTTCTTTCGTGAACAAATGCAGGCGCTCAAGGACGGCGGCGCAGATCTCTTTCTGCTCGAGACGTTCGGCGACCTGAATGAGATCGAGCAGGCGATTCTCGCCGCGCGTGCCGTGTCGAAGGACATGCCAATCATCGCGCAGATGACCGTTGGCGCAGACGGGTTGTCGCCGTTCGGCGCGACACCGGAGGACATCGCCCGTGCGCTGGACGCGTGGGGCGCCGACGTCATCGGACTCAACTGCTCGGTCGGTCCGCAAATCATCCTCGAGGCCATCGAGAAGATGGCGCCTGTCACGCGCAAGAAGCTCAGCGCGCAGCCGAACGCCGGTATGCCACGCGAGATCAGCGGGCGCAGCATGTACATGGCAAGCCCGGAGTACATGGCGACCTACGCACGACATCTTGTCCAAGCGGGAGCGCGGGTTGTCGGAGGATGCTGTGGAACTACGCCGGAGCACATACACGCGATGGTGGAGGGAGTAAGGCCGCTGGCTCCGAGGCTCGCTTCGTCTGGTCAACTACAGACCCAAGACCCAAGACCCAAGACCCAAGACCCAAGCGCGGGAATCAGTGTTCCGCGGGTCGATGTCGTTCCGCTCGTGGAGCGTTCGAAGTGGGGCGCGAAGATCGCGAAGAAGCAGTTCGTGACTTCGGTCGAGATCGTCCCGCCGCGCGGCGTGGATGCGTCGCGCATGCTGGCCGACGTCCGCAAACTCAAGGACGCTGGCGTGGACGCGGTGAACGTGCCGGACGGCCCGCGCGCACAGAGCCGCATGGGCGCATTGCTCACCAGCGTCATCATCGAACAGCAAGTCGGCATCGAGGCTGTCACGCACTACGCCTGCCGTGACCGCAACCTGCTCGGCATGCTGTCCGATCTGCTGGGCGCCGCAGCGGTTGGACTGCACAACATGCTGCTCGTCACCGGCGACCCGCCGAAGATGGGTCCGTACCCGGACGCGACCGCGGTCTTCGACATCGACGCGATCGGGCTTACAAACCTCGTTGCCAACTTGAATCGCGGCCTCGATCCGGGGGGCAACGCCATCGGCAAGCCGACCGCGTTTGTCATTGGCGTCGGCGTGAACCCGGCAGCGATCGACATTCCGCACGAGATCAAGCGGTTCGAGTGGAAGGTTCAGGCCGGCGCCGAGTATGCCATCACGCAACCGGTGTTCGATCCGGCGCAGCTCGAGAAGTTCCTCTCCCGAATCGAGCACACGCGCATCCCGATCATTGCCGGTATCTGGCCCCTGGTGTCCGCGCGCAACGCGGAGTTTCTCGCCAACGAAGTGCCGGGAGTCACGGTGCCGGAGTCGATCATCACACGCATGCGGAACGCCAGCGACAAGTCCAAGGAGCACGCGGTCGCCGAAGGCATCGCGATCGCGCGTGAGATGTTCGAACGCGTGGAGCCGTACGTGCAGGGTGTGCAGGTCTCGGCGCCATTCGGGAAGGTGGACCTCGCACTCCAGGTCTTTCAGCGTTGACGACACAGGAGAGGGACGACGATTTCGCCGGCATGCTCCGGCGAGTGAAGGAATCGTCGGGCGCGGACATCCCGTCTCCCAAAGGTTCGCGCGAGGCGCCGCCGGTGAAGACCAAGAAGTCTTCGAGCGCGCCGTTCGTCTCGTGGATCGGCCTCGCCGTGATCGCCGGCGTGTTTGTCCTCGGGGTCTTTGGCATCGTTCGGATCAGCATCTGGAGCATGACGCGCCTCGTCTCCCAAGGTGCAAGCATCTCTGGCTCCGCGATGCTCAGGCGCCAGGCGCAGCAGGCGCGGCTCGTTCGCTACCGCCTGCCGATCGACTCGACGATCACGCCACTCGAGGCCGGCAAGCTGCTGCACGCGATCAACCGAGCCGGGTACGATGGTGAGTTACTCCTGTGGGAACGGTCGATTGAGCCGAAGGTCGATTCGTCCGACTGTTGCGCTCAGTTTGCGCGCGGGGCGCGTCCGACGTTCGGCCGCACCATCAACTGGAGGGTCGCGGCCTTTTCAGTCGCGAGGAGCGGGTTCAGCCAGGATCAGCGCAGGTTCCTGACAGCCGTCGCGAACAACCCGCCTCTCGCGCTGTTTCGCCGCGTGGCCCGCGCGCGCGCCGCGGACATCGGCGGTGGCCTGTGGGACGCCCCGGCGGACTCTGTGGTTTCGTGGACTGAGTTGCCGACTTTCCGATTTGCGATTTCGAACGTCGCAGCGTCGAACGTTGCCGCTGCCGCGCTCGACCTCGAGGCCGGTCGTGTCGCGATCGCCGAACAGCGCCTGCGTGAGGTGATATCCGTCGGGTATCTGGTGCAAAACGGAGCGCGGACAACCAACGAGGAATCGTCGGGCAGCGCGCTGGTGAGCATGGGTCGCCTTTCTCTCGAGGCCTTGTTCACGGCCGTCGGCCGCACCGATGACGCGAACTTCGTATCGACGAAATCCGACCCCGCAATTCCACGGGGACCGGGCAACACTCAGCGCGTGCGCGCAGACCTGCTGCACGCCACCCTGCGAGGCCGCATCCTCGACACCACCGAGTCGATCGGCGTCCGCTGGCAGCTCCTGCTCGGACCGTTCGCGTACCTGCCGTGCACCAGTGTCTCTCAGATGATCTTCGGTCACAACGCGCGCCATCGCGCCGACCTCGAGGAGTTTCGCAACGCACTCGTGAGGTATCCGTCCGACGAGCGCCGCTTCACGATGGCTGTTCGCGGGTGGGGGCAGCTGCTCGATCCGAACTCACGGTACCGTCCCGGCTCGCGGTCTGCAGGGGGAGAATTCGCCACTCGCATCACGCGAAACCGACAAGCAGAGACGTGCGGGACGCTGTTCCGGCGGTGAGTGCCGGCGCACGAACTCTGAGTCACGCCTTTCATATATTCACTTCATGATCGACGTTGCTGCCCCCCGCCCGCCGCTGACCCAGCTGTCCGAGGAAGAGACGATGTTCCGCGATGCGGTCGCCGCGTTCGCGAACGACGAGGTGCGGCCGCGCGTGCGGGACATGGAGAACGCCGGCAAGCTGGACAAGGCGCTCATCGACGCGACGTTCGGGCTCGGCCTCATGGGCATCGCCGTTCCGGAGACGTACGGCGGGTCCGGCGGGTCGTTGTTCATGATCACGCTCGCGGTCGAGGAGATCAGCAAGGTGGACGCGTCCGCCGCGATTCTCGTGGACGTTCAGAACACGCTCGTCAACTATCCGATCGTTCGATACGGATCGGATGCACAGAAGTCGAAGTATCTGCCGAAGCTGACGTCGGGAACGGTCGGCGCGTATGCGCTATCGGAAGCTGGCTCCGGCTCGGATGCGTTCGGCCTCGCGACGCGCGCGGTGAAGCAGGGCGACGACTGGGTGCTGTCGGGCCGCAAGATGTGGATCACCAACGGCGCCGAAGCCGAGGTCTACGTCGTGTTCGCCAACGCCAACCCGGACGCGGGCTACAAGGGCATCACCGCGTTCATCGTCGAGCGAGGCTTTGCGGGATTCTCGGTGGGCAAGAAGGAAGACAAGCTCGGCATCCGCGCGTCGAGTACGACGGAGCTGATCCTCGACAACGTCACGGTTCCCGCGGCCAACGTTATTGGTCCCGTCGGTCAGGGCTACAAGATCGCGATCCAGACGCTGAACGAGGGACGCGTCGGCATCGGCGCACAGATGATCGGCATCGCGCAGGGCGCGCTCGCGGCGACGCTCGCGTACGTGCAGGAGCGACACCAATTCAACAGGCCGGTGTCGGATTTTCAGGCCGTGCAATTCCAGCTGGCGCAGGCGCGCGTGGACATCGAAGCGGCGCGGCTCATGGTGTATAACGCGGCGCGCGTCAAAGACGCCGGCGGCGACATCGCGATGGAAGGCGCGATGGCCAAGCTCAAGTCCAGCCAGGTAGCCGACCGCGTGACATCACTCTGCGTCGAGCTGTTCGGCGGCTACGGATACACGAAGGACTTCCCCGTCGAGAAGTTCTATCGCGACGCCAAGATCGGCACGATCTACGAGGGGACGTCCAACATGCAGCTGCACACGATTGCGAAGCAGATGCTGAAGTAGCTGGTATTGACACTGTACTGGTTGACCCGTACAGTAGCGACTGCATGGCAACCTTGGCCGATCGCCTCCCGCCCTCCCCACGAGGGCCAGCCGAGTGAGCGATTTCATCACACGTGCGCGCTATGCGCTGCGCATGCTCCTGCGACACAAGCGCTTCTCGGCGTTGGCCATCATTTCGCTTGGCGTCGGCATCGCACTCAACACCACGATGTACAGCGTGCTCGACAACATGATTTCGCCGCGACTCGCCATGCGGGAGCCGGGGCGCCTGTACGGATTTGTGTTCTACGGTGACTTTCGCGGCATGATTCCGGCCGCCGAGAAGTTCGAGGCCTATCGTGGGCTCACTTTCTACGAGGGCCTGACCGGGCGCGGCCGGACGCAGTATGCGGACGGATTCGCGCAGCGTGGCAGCGCACTGCGCGAAGCCCGAACCAGCACGGTGCTACCCAACTACTTCCAGGTCCTCGGCGTCAAGGCAAGCATGGGCCGCCTGCTCACGGCCAACGACATGGACACGCCCGGTCGGCCGGTCGTGGTGAGCGAGCGTTTCTGGAATCAGCTCTTCTCCGACAAGGCGGGCTTCGAAACCAGCACCTTCACCAATGGCGCCGGTGAAGTACGCACGGTCGTCGGCGTGCTTCCGTATGAGGCGGATTTCCCCGGTGCTGGCACCGACGTGTGGCAGCTCCCCGTGCCGGCCGACCTCGCCAACATTCCCCCGATGATCGCGCGCCTGAAGCCGGGCGTCACGCCGGAAATTGCGCTCATGCAGCTCGACGTCGTCCGCAAGCGGTTCGCGGAGAAGACGGGCGAACACAACCCAAGCGACGCAGGCTTCAGGCTCATCAGCGCCACGGAACGACCGTTCAAGGCGTGGGGCTTTCACTACGCGCTCGCGGGTTCTGTGATCGCTGTGCTGCTCATCGCGTGCGCCAACCTGGCCAACCTCCAGTTGGCGCGCGGAATCTCGCGTTCCCGCGAACTCGCGACGCGCGCGGCGGTTGGGGCAACGCGTCGCGATATCGTCGCGCAACTGTTGACCGAGAGCGCCTGGCTGGCGTTCGGCGGGTTGCTCCTTGGCGCCGTGTTGACCGCGTGGGGCATGAAGCTCGTGGACGCGTACGTCCCGCCGACCGTGGCGGAGTACATGACACACACGCAGCTGAGTTGGCGCGTGGTCGTATTTGCCGCTGCAGTCACGGTCGTTTCGCTGGTCCTTATGGGGCTGTTGCCAGCAATTCAGGTCTCGCGCGTGGACATCAGCGAACTGCTCAAGTCAGGGGCAGGAACCGGCAAGTCGCGGTCGAAGCGGCGACAGTACGGCGCGCTCGTGATTGGTGAGGTAGCCCTCGCGCTTGCCCTGCTCTGCTCAGCGTCCTTGCTGATGAAATCAGCGATGGAAGTCTTGACGTTCGAGCCCGGTTTCGAGGAGCGCGGTTTGCTCAACACGTACATCGCAACCGGAGCACGTAACGCCGCCGATCAACGCACCGTCGGCGTATGGAGAGACGATCTGGTGAGCGCTGCGCTTACCATCAAAGGGGTGACGCATGCCGCGGTGAGCACCGGGCGAAGCCCGCGAACCCATGCACTGTCGCAGGACGAAACCGCCGGGCGAGTAACCGAGCACACGCTGCTGCGACAATGGGGATACACGGAGGTGACACCGGACTACTTCAAGACGATGAAGATCCCAATCACCAAGGGGCGCGACTTCACGGTTGGCGAATCGGTGCCGAGCGTGATCGTGGATGAGCCAACGGCGTCGTACCTCTGGCCCGGCGTCGATCCGATCGGCCGAATGATCAAACTCGACTCGGCATACACATCGACTCCCTGGCTCAAAGTCATTGGAGTTGCGCGCCAGATTCAGCCGTGGTTCAGGGTCAACGCCATTGATCGCGCGGCAGCCCGCGCTCGCGGCATCGGTCGCGTCTATGTCCTCGCCGGGCCGGACACCGCCCGAGTGCCAGTCTCGACTCCCTCGCGCCGATACCCTGTGGCCTTCAACCTTGCTGTGCGCACGACCGATGACCCGATGAAGGCGTCAGTCGATTTGCGTCAGGCGTTCATGGACAAGGGCGCCGGATTCGTTGGCGCCCCGCGTCCGGGCGAGGCCACGACCGGCATCGTGTACTTCAAGGCGAAGCACGTGTTCATGGGAACCCTTTTCGCAGTGTTCGCCACGCTTGCGCTGGCCCTCGCGGCGCTCGGTGTGTACGCGATCATCGCGCACATGGTGGCGCAGCGGACGCGCGAGTTTGGCGTGCGCCTCGCCGTAGGCGCCGGCGCGAACGACATCCGCCAGCTCGTCCTCAAAGAGGGCAACGTGCTCGCGCTCGCCGGAATTGCAGGTGGGCTTCTGATGACGGCGTACAGCGCGAAGTGGGTGCGCGCGTTCGTCTTTGACGATTACGACCGGTACGACTCGCGCGTCTTCGCGGTCGCGTCGCTCGTGCTGTTCCTCACGGCTTGGCTGGCGAGCTACATCCCGGCTCGACGCGCGATGCGGATTGATCCGGTAGAGGCGTTGCGCAACGATTAACCGTTCTCGGCGGGCCGCTTCGCGGCCCGATTGACGTGCTCGGCGGCGCTACGCGCCGATTTGTCGTGGGTTCACGCGGAGCCACCGTCAATCGACGCGCGAAGCGCGGCGCCGAGAACGTGAGGCCGCCGAAGGCGGCCGAGATCGGGCGGCCGAAGGCCGACCCGCCGAGAACTGCCGTCAGCTCTTGTACAACTCTTCAATCTCTTTCTTGTACTTCTCCGTGACCACCTTCCGCTTGACCTTCATCGTCGGGGTCAGCTCACCGCCTTCCACCGTGAAGTCCTTCAGCAGGATCTTGAACTTCTTCACGGTCTGAACACGCGCGAGGCGCTCGTTCACCTTGTCGATCTGGCGCTGAAGGAACTCGAGGAACTTTGAGTCCTTCGCCGCCGACTCGACATCCTTCGCGGTGCTGCCGGCGGCCTGCGCGTCCTGAAGCAGGCGCTCGGAGTTGAGTGTGAGCAGCACGGCCAGGTATCGCTGGCGGTCGCCGACCACTACGGCCTGACTCACGACCGGAATTCCCTTCAGGAACCCTTCCACCAGTGCCGGCGCCACGTTCTCGCCGCCCGCGGTGATGATCAGGTCCTTTTTGCGGTCCGTGATCTGGAGGAAACCTTCAGCGTCGATCACGCCGATGTCGCCCGAGTGCAGCCAACCATCGCCGTCGATCGCCTCGCTGGTCGCCTTGGTGTCCTTGAGGTACCCCTTGTAGATGTGGCGGCCACGCATGCACACCTCGCCGTCCTGCGCAATCTTGAGTTCGGCGCCAGGCAGGGTCTTCCCCGCCTTGCCCGTGCGGTAGTCGCGCGGAGTAGAGACGGTCGCGGGACCGGTGCACTCGCTCATGCCGTATACCTCACAGATCGGCACGCCCAGACTCAGGAAGAACTCCAGAGTGTCGCGAGAGATCGGCGCAGCAGAGGTCACGTTGATGCGGGAGCGGTCCAGCCCCAGCGTGGCGCGCACCTTCTTGAACACGAGCGCGTTTGCCAACGGATACATGAGTGGCTTGGCCACGCGCTGCTGATCCGCATAGCCTGCCACGAGCCCGATGCGACGTGCCCATGCAGAAATCTTCTTCTTGAGCGGAGGATTCTTCGCCCCCACGGACATGATGCGCTCTTGGATCTTTTCCCACACACGCGGCACGCCAAGGAAGTAGTGTGGACGCGTCTCGCGTAGCGTTTCACCGAGTTTCTCCATACTCTCGGCGAAGGTCACGAACCCGCCGAACCCCATCGGGCCGTGCAGCGTCGTGATTTGTTCGGCGATGTGTGACAGCGGCAGGTAGCTCACTGCGTAGTCGTTGGTCTGCACCTGAAGCAGATCCACTGCGGCCTGCGCCGTCCACGTGAGGTTGTCGTGCGACAGCATCACGGCCTTGGGCGTTCCGGTCGTGCCTGAGGTGTAGATGAGCGTAGCCACATCGTCCGATTTCTGCGCCGCGATGCGCTTGTCCACCTCGGACTCCGGCGTATTGAGCCCGGCCTCGAGGAATTTCGCCCACGTGTGGACGCCAGGCGATGCGGTCTCACCGTGCATCAATACGATCGCCTTGAGCCCCGGCAGGTTGCCGCGGATCGCAAGCATCTTGTCGATCTGCGACTGGTCGTCCACAAAGGCGACTGTCGCGTCGCAATGGGTCGCGATGTACTGGCATTGCTCGGGCGAGCTCGTCGTGTAGACGCCCGCGGGAACGGAGCCGACATAGATGCTGGCGATGTCCGCGAAGAACCACTCCGGACAGTTGTACCCCAAAAGGACAACGCCCGATCCCGGTTTGGCACCCAGTGCAATAAGCGCGCGGGCGGCCTGTCGGACCTGCTGGTGGTACTCACCCCACGTGTACGTGCGCCAACCGTTGTTGCGTCGCACGCGTAGCGCCGGCTTGGGACCATGGGTGCGCGCAGCTCGGTCCATAGCATCCATCACGCGAAGTCTGGGTCGGGCGGAAGGCGCTACGGTCGGCTGGGGCATCGCTTCACGAGATGGGCGTTATCGTACCTTCGGCCATCCGGGCTCCGACGCCCGAACGGGGCAAAACGACCCATTCCTATTACTTCTCCAAGCGTGCCCAGCGCAAGGTTGCCGGTTCTCAGTCCCGCCGTGCCGCGTGCCGGTGGACCCGTTTTTCGTACCGTCGGCCGTTTGATGCTCCGGGTGCTGGACTTCCGCGTGGAAGGCGACCTTCCCAACCTGCCGAAGTTCGTGATCATCGCCGCGCCGCACACGTCAAACTGGGATTTCCCGGTCGGCATGGCCGCAAAACTCGCGCTCGGGCTGGGAGCGGTGTGGATCGGAAAGCACACGATCTTCCGGGGACCGTTTGGCACGATTCTCCGCGTCTTGGGCGGCATTCCGGTGGACCGGTCCGCGAGCAGTGACGTCGTTGCACAGATCGTCGCCGAGTTCGCGCGGCGGGCGCAAATGGTCGTCGCCCTCGCGCCGGAGGGGACTCGCAAGAAGGTGGAGCGCTGGAAGACCGGCTTCTATCGCATCGCGCGCGGAGCCAACGTGCCGATCGTTCCGGTGGCGTTGGACTTCGGCTCGCGAGTGGTGCGTATCATGCCTGCCTTCACGACCACCGGAGACGCGGACGCCGACATCGCCGCCCTTCGTTCTCTCTTTGGCGCGGTGCGTGGCAAAAACCGATAAACCACTGCAAATCGGCGCAGCGCCGCCGAGCACGGTTCTCGGCCGCATAGCGGCCGCCGAGAACACTTTTTCAGGCGAGTCGAATAGCCGGCGGCGGCGGGCCGTGCTCGCCCGTCTGGCCCTCTGCCCGCTCGATCTGCGACACGCCCCGCAGGGCGCGCACGACTTCACTCGCGAACGTCTTGCCGGCGCCGCGCTCGATCTCCTCCAGGGCCGACCACGGTGCGAAGGCCTGGCGCGTTGGCGTCGGCGTTTGGAGCGTTTCGTAGGCGTCGGCCACCGCCAAGACCTTGGCGCCGATGGAGATCCTGGCTTCGTCTACCGCAGAGCCGGTGCTCACGATCTCGTGGTAGTGGCTGTACTCATCCACCAGCCGCAGAGCACCTCGCATCGAGCTGAAACCAGAATCACGGCCCGCCGGCAGATCCGACATCACGCGCACGAGGCGCGGATCGCGCGGGCCAATTTCGTGCAGCAGTCCGGCGACGCGCAGGTCCTCCTGCTGCGTCTCATTCAGGCCCAAGTGCTTGGCCAGCAGCACGGCGCGTTCGCCCACACGATAGCTGTGCCCTCGACGCATCCGGTCGCTGCTGTCAACATGCAGTGTCAGCAGCTCGAGCATGGTGAGATACGTGCTGCGCACATCGTCCGTCTTCATGCGACGCTGTTCGGCCAGCGTGCCCACGATGTACCCCGTGAGAATCAGGAAGCCGCCCCACGGAACCAGGGTCAACAGTTGCTCGGCGTTGAAGCCGGCGGCGCCTTCCAGTCCCTCGAATCCCTGGAAGAAGAAGACCAGGAGCGCGATGAACAAAGAGGCCGACACGGCCATCGTGCGCCCTACAAAAAAGCCGGCCGCGATGATCGGCAGGTAGTAGAAACTGAGGAACGCAACCTTGTACTCGATGAAGAACTGGATCAGGAGCAACGAAACCACCAAGAACACCACGAGCAGGCGCTCGAAGTGCTGATTGATGAATCGCTTGGTCGGCTCGAGTGCTGCGTTCTCGCTCATCGCGGGAGGGCGCCGAAAAAGGGCGGAGTCAGCCGAGGGAGTTCGTCGTCGAACACCTTGATTCTCGGCTTGTCCGGTTCAGAACTTAACGGCAGGAAGTAGGAACTAGTTAGTAGGGACTGGGGTACAGACCGGGGACATAGGTAACACCTTAGACCGGAGACATAGGTAACACTTTCCGGCATCGTTGGCCTCTTCGGAGGGCACGATGCCATGGAGTGAAATAACACCTATGTCGGAGCGTCGGCGGTTCATCGACGAG
>JANNRQ010000145.1:0-19345 GCA_031401495.1 Gemmatimonadota bacterium | reverse complement strand
GGACACCACTTGGTAATGGCTGGGCGCGGTGACGATGAACTCGCTCGTTGCCTTGTCGTATGGGTGGTCGATGGTCGGCAACCACTGGCGAGTCCGGTTGGGCCAGTTGTCGCTGAAGAACGTGCGATCGCCGTGCTTGTTGCGGCCGATGATGAGCCCGGTCGCAGGCGTCCCCGAGTAGCGGACAATGACTCGCGCGCGTTGCTGCACCACAGGCGCAGCAGCGAGTGGGATGCGCAGCTCGTCGTTCGCGTGCGTGAACGGCACCGCGGCGCCGTTCATCGTGACGGCCGACACCCGCATTCCTTTTCCAACGAGCGCTGCAGTGGCGTTGATCAGGTCGAGCCGCAGGGATCGCACATCTGTCGAAAGGAACCGGACGTCCAGCGTCAGCTCGCCGACGATCGCGTCGGTGGTGTCCGACAGCTCCAGCCGAAAGGCATAGTTGAGCGCATCGATCGCGGGGTTCTTCGGATATGTGTCGAGCGGTGCCGGCGTCACGATGAACGCCGCCAGCATCGCCTGCGTCGCCAGTCGCGTGGAGAGTGTGCGCACTCGCGGCGTCATCAGCGGGGCGCTCCCGGGCCGAGCGGCGCGGGGACCGGCTTGTGAAACTGCACCAGCCCCGGCTCGGCGATGGTCCGCTGCACGTCGGCGATGCGCGCCGGCACGAAGCCGCTGAGATTCTCCACGCCGTCGTCCGTCACCAAAGCAACATCCTCGATCCGGATGTAGAGCCGTTCCTCGGGGAGCCAGATCATCGGATCGATCGTGAACACCATCCCCGCCTTGAGCGGCACGCCACGCACGCGTCCCACGTCGTGCACCGCCATGCCCACGGGATGCTGGAAGTGTCCGCGGAAGACGAGGCCTTCCTGAACAGCCTTGAGGTGCGCAGGCGAAGCGAACGTCTTTCCCACGAGCCACTGCTTCATGTCGGCGGCGGCGCGGTCGAGCACCTCGTCGGAGGTGACGCCGGGCTTGATATGGCGGAAGAACGCATCGCGATAGACGACGATGAACTCGTACAGCGCCGCCTGCGCCGGCGTGAAGGTTCCATTCACCGGCCAGATGCGCGTGACGTCGCTCGTGTAGTAGCGGTAGTCGGGCGCGTAGTCCATCAAAACCAAGTCACCATCGCGCAGCACGTCGGACTTGCGGAAGTAGTGTCCCATCCAGGCGTTCGTGCCGCCCCCGATGATCGAGGAGTAGCCATCGCCGCGCGCGCCGTTGAGGTAGTGCACGTACTTGGCGGCCGCGTCCAACTGGTACTCGTAGACTCCCGCGTTGGTGGACCGCATGGCCTCCGTGATGCCGAGCCCCGCGAGTTGCGTGGCGCGGCGGATGAGGGCGATCTCCGCGGGACTCTTGATGGCGCGCATCGCGTCGAGCGTGGGGGAGAGGTCGCGCACCTCGAACTGCGGGAAGCGTTCCTTGACGAGCCGCACGAAGTGGGCCTCGCGCGCCGGTCGGCCATCCCACGGATCGGCGGCGACGCGGGCCCGGCCCGCGAGCAGCTCGTCGCGACTGTCGTTGCCGGTCTCCATTGGCGCGAGCGGCGTGTGGAGCGCCATGGCGGGTGGGCGGAGGAGATCGGCACCCACGAGGTCCTGTGACAGGCGATCGAGGCCGCGCACCTGTTCGATGCCGGTGAGCTGGATAATCAGGGCGCTGTCCTCGACCGACAGGACTTTCCCCTCGCCCCGCTCGCGATCATCGTCGCGACGCGGGAGATACAGCGTGGACCGACGAGAGCGACCATTGAGCATTAGGTAGGCGTGTGCCGATTCCACGCCGCTCAGGTAGTAGAAGTCGTTGGACTGCCGGAACACGCCGAAGCCCGGCTCCCCGGTTGCCCCTTGTACAATGGCGATCCCTCGAGCTCCGATGGCGTCGAAGACCTGCGCGCGTCGGGCAGCGAGCTCCTGGCGCGAAAAGTCGGTCTGGTAGCTGTGAGACGCCTGCGCGTTGCCGACGGCGGGGGCGACGAGAAGCAGGCAGGCGACGAGGGGCTGCGAAACGAGAAGGCGCATCGGAGGGTGAGCAGGAGGAGCACAACGGACTCGCGCGGCCAGCGACCGCGCGCCGAATGTACGGGGCCGTGCGAAGGCACGCCACCGACGAGCCTGGGATCCGCGTCGCCGCGATCAGGCGGCGGGGAACGGCGACGCCACGCGAACGTCGATGTGGCGCCGCAGTCGCCGAAAGTCAGCGGTATTGCGAGTGATGAGCGTCAAGCCAAGGCGCTCGCACTGGGCCGCGAGCAGGGCATCGTTCCAGAACGAGCGGCTCTTCGTCACCAGTTCGCCACCGAGCTGCGCCAGCGCCGAGGCCGCGCGCAACCAGTCAGCGCCCGTGGGCGTGAACCCTGGCGCAGCCGCAGTGAGGGCGCGCACCATGCGTTCCTGATGTTCACGCCGCGGCAATCCGAGCGTCAGTTCGGACAGGACGACCGTGCTCACAACCAATGGATCTGTGCCCAGCCGGAACGCCTCGAACTCGGCCGCAAACGCCGCGTCGTTAGCGGACATCACGTAGATGTTGGTGTCCGCGAGATAGGGCGGCGCCACGGCTATTCGATGCGCGAGGCGTCCAGCGGCCCGAGCCTGAGGAAGTCGCGGAAGCCGGCCTCCTGCCGGCTGCGGCGGACGACCAGCTCAAGGGCCTTGAGCACGGCCTCGGTCTCCGTACGCGCGCCCAGCGCGACGCGCGCCTCGTCGAGCAGGCCCTGATCGAGGTTGAGCGTCTTCTTCTGCGGCGCAGCATCGCGGTATGCGCGCGCCGCTTCGCGGACAACGGGTCGTTTCTTCATGGTTGGGCCGGAAAAAATTGTGACATACAGACGATACGCACCGGTTATACGTATCGTACCTCTTGCACTCGATGGCGTCAACCCTATCTGTTCCCTTCGGTCTGAAACCTCGCCTCAGCGTTCGGCTGGGGCCGCGCGTTCGACAAGTACCACGCATTGCGTCATCTTTTCCGCGTCGACTCTTACACGGGGTGTGTCTTGCGATCCTTCCGCTCACTTCTGGCCTCCAGCTTGGCACTCGCCGGCGCACTCGAGGCCCAGCTGTCCAGCCGTATCGAGCCCGTCACGGGCCTCCGCTCCAACTCATCCGGTTACCACGCCCTCGTCGGCGCGCGGGTCGTCACCGGACCAGGCCAGGTACTCGAGGGCGGAACCGTGGTGGTCCGCGACGGAATCATCACCGCAGTCGGGCGCAACCTGTCAGCCCCGGCCGGCGCGCGCGTCTGGGATCTCAAGGGCCTCACCATCTACCCCGGCTTCATCGACGCGCATGCGGACCTTGGCATGGACGCCGTGCCGCAGGGTGGCGACGTCGGGCCCACGCACTGGAATCCGCAGGTACGCGCCTGGTTCAGCACCACCTCCAACTTCAAAGACGACACCACCCGCCGCGTGGCGCTCCGTTCACTCGGCTTCGGCACCGCGCTCGCCGTCCCCCATCAGGGGATCTTCCGCGGCCAGGCCTCCGTCGTGAACCTCGGCGACGTTGGCGCGCGTGAGCGCGTCCTGCGCCCTGACCTCGCGCAAGCCATCGGCTTCCAGCGTTCCTTCCAGCTCGGCGGCGGGTACCCCAACTCGGCGATGGGCGTTATCGCGCTCATGAAGCAGACCTTCATGGACGCCGAGTGGTACATACGGGCGCGCGACGCGTACGAGAAAAGTGGACGCGCCTTCCTGCCGCCCGAGACCAGCGAGGCGCTCCAGGCGCTCGCACCCGTCCTGCGCGGCCAGCAACCCGTCGTGTTCAATACGGAAAGCGAAGAGGACTACCTGCGGGCGCACAAACTCGCGGGCGACTTCAAGCTCGTTCCCTGGTTCCGCGGCAATGGGCAGGAGTACCGCCTGCTGGACCAGCTCCGCGGCCGCACGAATCCGCTCATCGTTCCGCTCAACTTCCCCGACGCGCCAGACGTGTCCAATCCGGAGGCAGCGCTCAGCCCCACTCTCGCGCAGCTCCGCCACTGGTACCTGGCGCCGACCAACCCGTCGCAGCTCGCAACCGCGAACATCCCGTTTGCGCTCACCACGGACGGCCTCTCGTCCATCAGCCAGTTCCTGCCAAACCTGCGCATTGCGGTCACGCGTGGCTTGGCGCCCGACCGTGCACTCGCCGCGCTCACCACCGTTCCGGCCGGCTGGCTCGGCATCGAGCGCACCCACGGCACGATCGCGGCCGGCAAGGTGGCGAACCTCGTCGTCGCCGATGGCGATCTCTTCACCCAGGACGCGAGCGTGCGTGACGTGTGGGTGCAGGGCACCCGCTACGGCGTCACGCGTCCGCCGCAGATCGACCCGCGCGGCACCTGGGCGATCGCGACCACAAGCTCGGACGGATTCCCGGCGACGCTGCGCCTCGAGGGTCCCATCAATCGCATCAGGGGCACAATCGAGAAGTCCGGGACCAGGCCCATCAACCTCGCCGCCGCGCGCGTCGTGACGGAGACCGGACGCCTCGAGGTGAGCTTCGACGGGGAGGCACTCGGCTACCAAGGCACTGTCACGCTCACCGGTTCGGTGCGCGACGAGAACTTGTTCGGATGGATGTCGCTCCCCAACGGGACCGATCCGGCATACACCGGCACCCGGACGGAAGCGTTCACGGGACCGGCGCGCGGCACGGTAGCGGCGAAGGTGCCGAAGATCGAGCTGCCATGGACGCGGCCCGCGATGGAGTTCGGTCGCGCCGCGCCACCCGCGCAGCCCGCCAGCGTGCTGGTTCGTAACGCCACCATCTGGACGTCGGGCTCGCAGGGGAAGATCGAAAACGCGGACCTGCTCGTGCGTGCCGGCAAGGTGGTGCAAGTCGGTACGCGCCTGACGGTGCCGGCCGGCGCCGTGGTGATCGATGCCACCGGCAAGCATGTCACGCCGGGCCTCATTGATCCGCACACGCATTCGGGGGTGAGCGCCGTGAACGAGAGCGGTTTCGCCATCGTCCCGGAAGTGCAGATGGGCGACGTCGTGACGCACAACAACATCTGGTTCTACCGGCAGCTCGCCGGCGGGCTCACGGCGACGATGATCAAGCACGGCTCCGCCAACCCGATCGGCGGCGAGAACGTGTACGTGAAGACCCGGTGGGGATCGCTCCCGGAGGAGTACAAGATCCAGGGCGCGCCGCGCACGGTGAAGTTCGCCCTCGGCGAGAACCCCAAGCGCAGCCCGACCCGGTACCCCAATACGCGCATGGGCGTGCAGGAGATCATCCGCGACCACTTCCTGGCCGCGCGGGATTACGAGAAGGAGTGGAAGCGCTATGAGGCCGATCGCACGAAGGCCGGGATTCCGCCGCGCCGCGACCTGCGCATGGAGGCCTTGCTCGACATCCTGAACCAGAAACTCCTTGTCTCGGCGCACGGCTATCGTGCCGACGAGTTCCTCGCGCTCATACGCCTGGCAGAGGAGTTCGGCTTCCGCATCCAGACGCTCCAACATGGACTCGAAGCGTACAAACTCGCACCCGAGCTGAAGAAGTCCGGTGTGGCCGCGGTGGTGTGGAGCGACTGGGGCTCCTTCAAGCTCGAGGCCTACGATGCCACCAACTACAACGCTCGCGTCCTCATCGAAGCGGGTGTCGTGACCTCGCTCCACTCGGATGACTCCGAAATCTCAACCCGCATGAACTGGGAGGCGGGGAAGCTGCTGCGCACGGGGCTCACCGAGATTCAGGCACTGTCCACGGTCACGATCAGCGCGGCGAAGGCCATTGCAATTGACGATAGAATCGGCTCGCTCGAGGCCGGCAAGGACGCCGACTTTGTCGTCTGGAGCGGCAACCCGCTGTCGCAGTTCACCAAGGCCGAGCAAACCTGGGTGGATGGCCGGCGCTACTTCTCGCTCGAGGAGGACGCCGTGCTTCGCACGGAAATCGCACGCCAGCGCACCCAGCTCATCCAGGCGGTGCACGCCGCCGGTACCGGAGCTGACACGACAACCAATCGTCCGGCACGTAGGCCGGGACAGGGGAACCGCTAACATGACGCCGACGATGAGGGTCTTTTCACGCGCCGCCGCAGCAACGTCATCCCGAGCGCAGCGAGGGATCTGCATTTCCTTGGCGCTAGTGGTGGCCGCGCGCGCGGGCGCGCAGGTGACAATGCCGGTGGCACCGCAATCGCAGCCGGTCGCGCTCCGCGGCGCGACCATTCACACCGTGACCCAGGGAACGATCACCAACGGGACGATCGTGCTCGACCGGGGGAAGATCATTGCGATCGGCACGAACGTCGCGATACCGCGCGGCGCAAAGATCGTGGACGTGACCGGCAAGCACATCTATCCGGGCCTCGTTGACGCGTACAGCACCGTGGGCATCACCGAGATCGGCTCGGTGGACGTATCCAACGACATCACCGAGCTCGGCGATTTCAACCCGAACGTGCGCGCCGAGGTGGCGGTGAACGCCGAGAGCCGGCACATCGGCACGACGCGCTCGGCGGGCGTTCTCGTGTCATTCAGCACCCCGGGGGGTGGGCTGGTCTCCGGCATGTCGTCGGCGATGTCGCTCGAAGGGTGGACGTGGGAGGAGATGTCCATGAAGGGCGCCGCGGCGCTCAACGTGACTTGGCCGGACCCGAACACGCGCCCGAACCGATTCGGTGGCGGCGGCCCGGGCGGCCCCGGTGGCGGCGCTCCGCGCGTGGCTCCGAAGACCTACGCGGAGCAGGTGCAGACTCTGAAGGACTACTTCGCCGAGGCGCGCGCCTATCGCGACGCGGTCAAGGCCGGACAGCAGTTGCGCACGGACTCGCGCTACGCCGCGATGATTCCCGCGCTCAACGGCGAGATCCCCGTGATCGTCGCGGCCGACGGCGTGGCGCAGATCAACGACGCCATCACGTGGGGGAAGGAGGAAGGGCTCCGCATTGTGATCCGCGGAGGCCAGGATGCAATCCACGTCGCAAGTCGCCTGAAGGCCGAGAACGTGCCGGTGATCCTCACCTCGACCATGGCCGCCCCGCAGCGTCAGCACGAGGGGTACGACGGCGCATACACCATGCCCGCGAGACTGCACGCCGCGGGTGTGAAGTTCGCCATTTCTGGCGGGGCAGGTGGGCTCTACAGCAATCGCCTGCCGTACGAGGCGGGGGTAGCGGTGGCGTTCGGTTTGCCCGAGGCGGAAGCGCTCAAGGCCGTGACCCTCAATGCGGCCGAGATGATGGGGGTGAGCGACAAGGTCGGCTCGCTGGACGTTGGCAAGGAAGCGACTCTGCTGATCACGACCGGCACGCCGCTGGACATGACGTCGAACATCGAGCAAGCCTACATCCAGGGGCGCGAGATCAACATGATGGACATCCACAAGTTCTTCTTCGAGAAGTACATGCAGAAGATCAAGCAGCAGATGAGCATCGTCCCGTAGGACGCACGAGCCGTCGGTGCGCGGGCGAGCAGAAATGCTCGCCCGTTCTTTTTCCCGCCAGTCGCCACGCCTTCATCGGCGGCGGCTCGCTTAGATATCACCCCGCATGGATTCCGTACTCGCGGCGCTCGCCAACCTTCCCTCGGGACTGCTGTACCCGATCATCTTCGGCGTCGCGGTTATCGAGAACCTCGTGCCGCCGTTTCCCGCTGATGTCACCGTCGCGTTCGGGGCCTTCGTGGCGGCCCAGGGGAAGCACCAGATGGCAATCGTGTACGCGTCAGCCTGGGCGGGTAACGTGAGCGGCGCGATGCTCGTGTACTGGCTGAGCCGGCGTCACGGCGCGGAGCGCCTGGAACGCCAGATCGCTGGCAAGAAGGCGCCAGAGCGAGAAGCCAAGTTCAACGCGATGCTGGCTCGCTACGGCCTTCCGGCGCTGTTCGTCGCGCGATTCGTGCCGGGTGTGCGCGCTGTCGTTCCGGTCGCTGCCGGCGCGCTGAAGCTGCCCGCCTTCAGGACCGGTGTGCTGCTCTCGCTCGCCGCCGCCATCTGGTACGGAGCGATCGTTTGGGTGGCGTATCGGTTTGCCGCCGACTGGGAACTGCTCCGCGATGGACTTGGCAGGTTCTCCAAGACACTCGGCATCGCGGCGATCGCGATTCTCTCACTCGGACTCGGCGCATGGGCGCTCGTTCGCAAACGGCAAAACAGCCGGTAGCGGCCGCCGCCGCAGATCCGCGCGAGCGCCCGTTCTTGCTCGAGCGGTTCTCCGACTTCCTGGCCCTGGAGAAGGGCTCGTCCCCGCGGACGCAGGAGGCTTACGCTCGCGACGTCGGGCGCATGGCGCAATTCGCCATCGCCAAGGGTGCCCCGGCGCCACTGGACGTCACGCACAAGCTCCTGAGGGACTTCATCTACCATATGAAGGACCTTGGCCTGTCCCCGGCGTCGATCCGGCGCGGCGTGTCCGCCACGCGGAGCTACTTCAAGTTCCTGATGGGTGACGGGCACGTGGTGCGCGACCCCAGCGAGCGGCTGGACACGCCACAGCGCTGGCGCACCCTGCCGGACGTGCTCACGGTCGCCGAAATCCAGAAGCTGCTGGCGGCGCCGACAATGGATGACCCGCTGTATTTCCGCGACCGTGCCATGCTGGAACTCGCGTACGGCGCGGGCCTGCGCGTGTCCGAATGGATCGGCATCGGCGCAAAGGACGTGATGCCGGACGAGGGGCTGGTGCGCGTCTTCGGCAAAGGAAGCAAGGAGCGGCTCGTGCCGATTGGGCGCGGAGCGATCGGGGCGCTGGCGATCTACACCCGCGAATCGCGGCCCAAAATCGAGAAGGGCAAGGGGCAGGGGAAGCTCTTCCTCAACGCCCGGGGCGAACCGCTCTCGCGCATGGGTGCGTGGAAAATCCTGCGCAAGTATGTGGACCGGTCCGGCATCACGAAGGACGTGTCACCGCACACACTGCGGCATTCATTCGCCACGCACTTGCTCGAAGGCGGAGCAGACCTGCGCGCGGTGCAGGAGATGCTGGGCCACGCCGATATTTCCACGACGCAGATCTACACGCACGTGGACCGCGAGTATCTGCGCCAAGTGCACAAGCGTTATCATCCGCGGGCATGAACTCGTGAAGCGTCTTCTTACGGCGGTCGCGCTTGCACTCTGCGCCGGCATCGCGAACGCGCAAACGGTCACGATCACAGACATCGGCCCGGGCGAGAGCGGCCGAATCCTCCGCAACGCGCTTCGACGACCGCATCGGCTGGCAGAGCCCGATTCGGTGCGACTCGTCATCACGCGCGAAGTCCAGGTGCGCGGCGCTCTGATCGCGCTCGGCCGCAACGTGCTCATCGAGGGGTCGGTGGACGGTGACGTCATCGTCGTGGGCGGCGACGTATTTGTCCGGGCTGGCGCGCAGATCGGTGGACGGGTGATCGCTATTGGCGGCGGCGCCTATCCCTCGGCGCTCGCCGCAGTTGCTGGCGGCACGGAGACGTTCCGGGAAAACACATTCGAGATCACCCGCGTTGAGGGCGGCTACAGGCTCTCATACCGGTCCACCGAGCCGCCCAAAGAAGCTCCGCTGCTGTTTCCCGACGTCTACGGATTCCGCATGCCGGCGTACGATCGCGTCAACGGATTGTCGGTGCGCTTCGGTCCGGCCTTCTCATTTGCCGGCAATCGTGGACGCGTGGACGTGCTCGGCACGTATCGCTCGAATCTCGGGGAAGTCGACCCGTCGATGCGCGCGAGTCTCCAATTGTCGCGCCGCACGCGGGCCGCGCTCGACGTTCGCCGCGGTTCGTTCACCAACGATGACTGGATCTGGCTCGAGTGGATCAACTCGGGGTCCGTTCTCACTTTCGGCGACGACACCCGCAATTTCTATCGCGCGGATCGCGCCGAGTTGACCCTGTACCGGTTGTGGGAAGGCGAGAACATCAAATGGGAGCCGTTCATTCGCGCTTCGTTCGAGCGCGACTGGTCCGTGGGCTCGCCCTCGGTCGCGACCGGAGGACCGTGGAGCCTCATGGGCCGCACCGATACACTGTCGATGTGGCGTCCGAACCCGACCATCACGCCGGGGCATCTAACGTCGGCGCACGTGGGCACGTCGATGCACTGGGAGTCCGATGGACTGCGCCTCACGGCCGCGACACGACTTGAGGTGGCGCTCTCAGCGCCAGGCGACGCGAGTTTCCAGCTGTCAACGACGGATGTCGCAGTGACATTCCCGGTCTTCGGCGAGCAGACGTACGGGGCCGACATCCATTTCGTCACGACTCTGGGTGACACCCCGCCACCGCAGCGATTCTCGTACCTCGGGGGATCAGGAACACTGCCGTTTCACGAGATGCTGTCGTTTGGTGGTGACCAGCTGCTTCTCATCGACCAGCGCTACTCGATTCCCCTGACCGGTATCCGACTCGGCGACTTCGGGAACCCGTCCCTGCAACTGCGCCACCGCATCGCGGCCGCGGGGCTGGGCGAGCTACCGGACTTCGAGACCATGCTCGGCTTCGGCATCGCCGTCGTGTTCGTCCGTGGCGAAGTGCAGGTGAATCCGGCCACCGGCAAAGCGCGGCTCGCCGCGGGCTTCACGTTTTCGCGGTAGTTGTCATCCCCAGCGCAGCGCCTGTCATCCTGAGCGCAGCGAAGGATCTCGTCAGTCCTCAGCGACAACTGACTTGTTTTCGGATCGGTGCGGATAGCCGCCCGGATTTCCGAAATCGACGGCGGAACCTGCAAGGGCGAAACTGACCCTTGGTTTGCGATTTCGGGGATCAACTGCCTGGACTCGGCGGATGAACGTGACTCGGAACCATGGTGTCCGCGGATGTTGGAGTCCTGAGTCCCGTACATCAGTCGCATCCGCGCCGTCGATCCGACGAATCCAAGAGCAAATAGGGTCAGGTTCGCAGTTGTCGTTTCGCCTTCAATTTCGGCGATCCGGGCCGTTGATCCGCCGAATCCGAATCCAAGTCAGTTGTGGTTGAGGACCATTGAGATCCTTCGCTGCGCTCAGGATGACGGGCGTTGCGCTCAGGATGACACGAGGCTGCCGCTCGGGACGACAGGAAAGTTGTGCCGGGCAGGGCGCCAGCCTAGTTTCCTTCTACGTGTCTGCCGGGCGTGTGAACTTCGTCCGGGCCGGGGTATGAAAACCCTCGCCGTGATCCCAGCCAGACTGGGCGCGACACGTCTCCCCCGAAAGCCCCTGAGACTCCTTGGCGGACGCCCGCTGGTCGTTCGTGTGTGGGAACGAGTCTCCGCCATGGGGCTCGCGGACCGCTGCGTCATCGCCACGGACAGCGATGAAGTCGCCCAAGCCGCGCGCGCAAACGGGGCAGAAGCCGTGATGACCTCAGCCGAACACGTCTCGGGCACCGATCGGGTGGCCGAAGTGGCCAGGAACCCCGAGTTCGCCAAGTTCGGCACCATCGTCAACGTCCAGGGGGACGAGCCTTTCATCTCGGCAGCCGCAGTCTCGGGCGCACTCAAGTGCGTCCGCGGTGACGTCGAGATTGGCACGGCGGCAGTTCAGGCCACCGAGGCTATCCTCGACGAGCCGAGCATTGTGAAAGTCGTGACGTCGGACGATGGCCGCGCGCTGTACTTCTCGCGCGCGCCAATCCCGTTCCTGCGCGAGCCGAAGAACGCCGACGACGCCGCACACCTGAAGTCGCGCGTGTGGCAGCACGTCGGCGTGTACGCTTATACCAAGGATGCCCTTAACCGGTGGGTCCGCCTGCCAACGCATCCGCTGGAACGAATCGAACGTCTCGAACAACTGCGCCCGCTGGCCGCCGGCATGGCCATTGGCGTTGCCTTGATACCGGGGCCCCTGCGCACCGGAATCGACACCGAAAACGACCTGGCGAAAGCCAACTCTGAATGGACAATCCTGAGCGGGGAGCCAGCCTGATGCAGTCCGCCGAACGACGCCAGCCCACCAAGTTCATCTTCGTCACCGGCGGCGTGGTCTCGTCGCTGGGCAAGGGAATCGCGGCAGCATCCCTGGGACGCCTCCTCGTCGAGCGCGGATTGCGCGTGTCGATGATGAAGTTCGACCCATACATCAACGTCGATCCCGGCACGATGTCGCCGTTCCAGCACGGCGAGGTGTTCGTGACCGATGACGGCGCCGAGACGGATTTGGACCTCGGTCACTACGAACGGTTCATCGACCGGTCGCTGTCGCAAGCCAACAACGTGACGACGGGGCGCATCTACTCGAACGTCATCACCAAGGAACGCCGCGGCGAATATCTGGGTCAGACCGTGCAGGTCATTCCGCACATCACGGACGAGATCAAGTCCGCCATCAAACGCATCGCGCCGGAGAACGACGTAGTGATCGTCGAGATCGGCGGCACGGTGGGCGACATCGAGTCGCTGCCGTTCCTCGAAGCCATCCGTCAGTTCCGCCACGACGTCGGCCGCGAGCACGCGCTGTTCGTGCACCTCACGCTCATTCCGTTCATCGCGGCCGCCGGCGAACTCAAGACCAAGCCGACGCAGCACTCCGTCCGCGACCTGATGGAAATCGGAATTCAGCCGGACATGCTCATCGTGCGTACCGAGCGTCCTGTGTCTGACGAGATCAAGCGCAAGATCGCGCTGTTTTGTAACGTGGAATTCGGGTGCGTCATCGAGAGCCCGGACGTCCGCACGATTTATGAGATCCCGCTGCGGTTCCACGAGCAAGGATTCGATGACAAGGTCCTCGAGCGCCTCGGCCTCGACACACCGCGCCCGAACCTGACCGCGTGGCGCGAGTTGGTCGCCCGCGTACTCCAGCCGCGCGATCGCGTCCGCATCGCGGTCGTGGGCAAGTACACCGACTTCGTGGACAGCTACAAGAGCGTGCAGGAGTCACTTATCCACGGCGGCATCGCCAACGATGTGGGCGTCGAGATCAACTGGCTCTCGAGCGACGATTTTACCGATCCGGAGAAGGCCGCGGAAATCCTCGCGGGCTATCAGGGGTTGCTGGTCCCCGGCGGATTCGGCGTGCGCGGCGTCGAGGGCATGGTGGAGGCAATACGGCACGCTCGTACCTCCGGCCTCCCGTTCTTCGGCATTTGCCTGGGCATGCAGGTTGCCATCATCGAGTTCGCGCGCAACGTCTGCGGAATTCCGGACAGTCACTCGTCGGAATTCGCGCCCGAGTGCGACAACGCGGTGATTTCGTTGATGGAGTCGCAGCAGCACGTGACCGACATGGGCGGCACGATGCGCCTTGGCGCGTATCCGGCCAAGCTGACGCGCGGTTCGAAAGTGGCCGAAGTGTACGGCACAGCAGAGATCAGTGAGCGGCATCGCCACCGGTACGAAGTGTCCAACAAATACCGCGACCAGTTCGTTGAACGCGGCATGCGCCTCACGGGCGTCAGCCCGGATGGTCAACTGGTGGAGATCATTGAACTCGAGAAGCATCCGTGGTTCGTTGGCTGCCAATTCCATCCCGAACTCAAGTCACGGCCTACACGCGCGCACCCGCTGTTCTACGGCTTCATCGCTGCGGCCGCCGCGAAACTCAAGACCAAGCGCAACCGGACTGCGACGCCGGCGTCACCGTCAGCCACGCCGGTAGGCGAATAGCGTGGGCGTGTTCAGCCACGAGGATTTCTTCGTCATCGCGGGGCCCTGCGTCCTCGAGGACGACGCGCTCAACCTCAAAGTGGCTGAGCATCTCGCCAAGCTCGCCGCCAAGGTGCCGGGGGGAATTGTCTTCAAGGCCAGCTTCGATAAGGCGAACCGCTCCAACGCTGACGGATTTCGAGGCCCGGGCATCGAGGACGGCCTCAAAGCGCTCGAGCGCGTCAAGAAGGCGACAGGGCTGAAGATTCTCACCGACGTTCACTTGCCCGAACACTGTGCGATGGCGGCCGACGTCGCCGACGTCCTTCAGATCCCGGCGTTTCTTTGTCGGCAGACTGACCTGCTTCTCGCGGCAGGTCGTACGGGCAAGGCCGTGAATATCAAGAAAGGGCAGTGGATGCACCCGGAAGGCATGCGCGGCGCCGTTGAGAAGGTCCGCGACGCGACCCACTCCGCACGGCACGCCAAAGGCGACAACCGCCTGTCCCTGCCGGCGACGCGTCTCTCCGATATCGCCGTCACTGACCGCGGCACGTTTTTCGGCTACGGCGACCTCGTGGTAGACATGCGCGATTTCGCCCGGATGCGCGCCGCCTGTGGCGTGCCGGTCATCTTCGACGCCACGCACAGCGTCCAACGGCCGGGTCAGGGCATTGCCGGGGCCAGCGGCGGGGCGAGGGAGTTCATTCCGACACTCACGCTGGCTGCCGTCGCCGCCGGCGCCGATGGTCTTTTCCTCGAGACCCATCCCGATCCCGACCACGCACCCAGCGACGGCCCCAACATGCTTCCTTTAAAGGAACTGGCCGCCCTTTTGGACAAGGCATTGGCCGTGCGTGACGCCGTAAGGGGCTAGGGTAGGGGTGCTGTTACGCTGTACCCTACACCCTATACCCTACACCCTACACCCTCTTTATTGCGCGTGATACTACCTGAGGTGGCGAGCCGTATCCGCTTGGTAGGACTGGACGTAGACGGCGTCATGACAGACGGCGGCATCTACCTTGGCGACGTCGCGGGGCTGCGGTTCGAGGCCAAGCGCTACGACATCCAGGACGGCATCGGCATCCATATGCTCCAGCGCGCCGGGATCCGCGTGGCGATCGTCACCGGCAGGGTCTCGGACAGCGTCAGGCACCGTGCGGAGGAGCTTGGCGTCGAAGATCTGCATCAGGACCCGAACGCGCTCAAGCTCCCCGGGTTCCAGGCCATCCTCGCCAAGCACGGAATCGCTGCGGCAGACGCGGCGTTCCTCGGTGATGATCTGCCGGACCTGCCAATCCTGAGGGTTGTGGGGCTGCCCGTGGCAGTCGGGAACGCGGTGGCCGAGATTCGTGCTGTGTCCAGTTTCAACCTCAAGGCCACCGGCGGCCACGGCGCTATTCGCGAGTTCGCCGAACTACTGCTCAAATCCCGCGGCGAATGGAAAGCCGTTGCGGACGCGTACGTCGCCGAGCGTTCAAGCTCGAAGGGCGGGCGATGAGCGGAAAGAGCCCCAGGCACGCGAAGGTCGCGCCCGCGAAACGCGCGTCCGGCAGTGACGCCAGCATCGTCAAGCGCGGACAGCGGGTCATCGACATAGAGAGCAAGGCTCTCTCGGCCACGCGCGACCGCCTTGATGGCTCGTTCGCGCACGCTGTGGCGCTGATGCGCGATTCCAAAGGCCGCGTCATCGTGTCTGGCGTCGGCAAGTCGGGCCTCATCGGCCGCAAGATCGCGGCGACGTTCACCTCCACGGGGACGCCGGCCACGTTCCTGCATCCCGCGGACAGCGTCCATGGCGACCTCGGCATCGTCGGCGAGGATGACGTCGCGATCCTGATTTCCAAGAGCGGAGAATCCGACGAGCTCGTTCCGCTCCTTGACGAGCTCAAGCGGCTGGGCGTTCACCTGATCGCCATCACGGGCGACCGGAAGTCCGCGCTGTCACGCCACGCGGACGTAACGCTCGACGCCTCCGTGGCCGAAGAGGCGTGCCCGCACGACCTCGCGCCTACGACAAGCACCACCGTCGCGCTCGCGCTGGGCGACGCGCTGGCCGTGGCGCTCCTCGAAGAGAAGGGCTTCCGTCGCGAGGACTTCGCCCGGTTGCATCCCGGTGGCTCCATCGGACGACGGTTGCTCACGCCGGTGTCCGAGATCATGGAACGCGACCGTCTCCCTGTCCTTCACAAAAAGGACACCATGAAGCGCGCCATTGTGCTCCTCGCTGAGCGCCGCGGCATTGCGATAATGCTCGACGGCGCCGAACGCGTGGCGGGTGTCATGACCGCGGGTGACTTGACGCGCGCCATGGAGCGGGACGCAGATATCATGGCGGTTCCGCTCGACAAAATCCTCAATCGCACGCCAAAGCTTGCTCGGAACGATGAGCTTGCGACGGCGGTAGTATACCGGATGGAGACCCTCGGAATCATGGCGATGCCCGTGGTTGACGCGCGCAACGTGCTGGTTGGCGTCATCCACCTGCACGACCTGATGCGCGCGAGGCTGGCGTGACCATCAGGCGCATCGCGTCGGCGTTTCTCGTCGCCGCCGTTGCCGCGTTGGGTTGTCGGAAGGCCGCGCAGCCGCCGGTCGTATCGGAGGCAGCCCTCTCCGACAGCGCGGAGCAGGTGCTGTGGGACATTCATCAGTTCCTGACCGAAAACGGCGTCAAGCGCGGCGATATGTACGCGGACACCGCATGGGTGTTCAACGACCAGACCAGGTTCGTGCTGCGCAACGTGCGCGGAGAGTTCACTACCGAGACGGGCGCCCCGAACGGCACCATGAAAGGCGATCGCGGCACGTACAACCTGCGCGCGAAGATGCTCGAGGGGTACGGCAACGTCCTGATCACCTCCACGGACGGGAAGACGCTGTCGTCGAATCACCTCAAGTACGTCGAGTCATCGAACCTGGTCTCGAGCGATAGCGCCTTCGTGATGCGCCGCAAGACGGGCGAGGTGCAGCGCGGCGTGGGCTTCACCTCGGATCCGAACCTCAAGGTGTTCCGGTGCCTCGACAAGTGCAGGGTGGAGGCGGACGTTCCACTCAAGGGCCTCGACAAGCCGTGACGCGGCGCGCCCTGGTCGCGCTGCTGTGTGTGCTCCCGTCGCTGGCCACAGCGCAGGACCGCTCGCGGTGCTTCCTGGAAGGGGCACGCCAGGTCAGCACGATGTTGACCAGTGGCAACCGCAACACGTATTTCGGCGGCGGAATCGTGGTGCGTTGCCCGGCGAAAGAGTTGCGCATCCGCGCGGACAGCCTCGAGTCGTACGGCGACGAGAGCCGCATATTTCTCCTCGGCAACGTGCATTACGACGAGCCGCGCATGTCGCTGACGTCCGACTACCTCACGTATCGCCAGCTCACCGAGCACATGTTCGCGAGCGGCAAGGTCAACGCGAAGAACCCGAAGACGGGGTCTACGCTCAAGGGACCCACGCTGGAATATTTCCGGTCCATGCCGGAACGCCCGGTGATCAAAATCGTCGCCGTGCAGCGGCCGACCGTTACGCTCTTGCAGAAGACCTCCACGAAGAAGGCGACGGACACGCTCGTCGTGATCGGCGATCGCATCACGATGCTCGGCGACAGCCTCGTCTACAGTGGCGGCAAGGTGGTCATAGTCCGTCCAGACGTGGAGGCCGCGGGCGATTCGCTCATGCTCGACAGCGACCGTGAGTTGATGGTCCTGATGCGCGGCCCCAGCATCACGGGCAAGGGCGATCGGCCGTTCACGCTCAGCGGCGTTCGCATCGAGATGACGTCGAAGGAGCGCAAGTTGCATCGCGTACTGGCGATGGGTGAAGGCAAGGCGCTCAGTCAGGACATGACGCTTGCCAGCGACACGATCGACCTGCGCGTGGCGGACAACCTCCTTCAGCGCGCCGTCGCGTGGGGACCCGGCCGCGCCCGCATCAACTCAGCGACACAGCAGATCGTCGCCGACTCGCTCGACATCCGGATGCCCGGCCAGCGCATCCGCGAGCTTCACGCCGTGCGCGGCGCGCTGGCCGAGGGGCAGCCGGACACGACGCAGCGCTTCCGTACTGACTCCGCAGACGCTCGCGACTGGCTCCGCGGCGACACGATCATCGCGAAGTTCGACTCGCTCGCGACGAGCGACACCGCCAGCTCGGCGCGGCTCAAGGAGTTGCGGGCCCGAGGCAGCGCCATGTCCTATTACCATACGGCGGCGCCGGACACATCGGTCAAGAAGGCTGCCATCAACTATGTCAACGGACGACAGATCGTGGTGGCGTTTGCCCAGCAGAAGATGTCCAAGGTGACGGTGACCGGACGCGTGGCCGGCATGTACCTCGAGCCAAAGCCGGAGGCCAAGCCGGCGACCAAGCCAGCGACGAAGACCGCACCCGCCGCGGCGACTCCGGCGCGACCACCGACGGTCCGGCCGAACTGATGACCGACGCCGACGCTCCGCTTCAGGAAGTGCTCGATCAACTGGCGCGAACCGACCGGTCCGCGGCACTGGCGTTGCACGCCCTGCTTGTGGTCGCCAACGAGCAGGGTGTCGCGTCCTTCAACGACGCCGCCCGGGTGTACCGCGACGATCATATCGCCGCGATGCGCGCCGCCGGCCGCGACGCCGACAGCGAAGCCGGCCGGCTTGGCGTGGACCACGTTCGCGAGTTCCTCACGACGAGCGTCATCCCGCGGCTCACGGGCCTTCAGATCATCGACGTGCCGCCGGACGGACTTCGTGAAGCGGAACCCATCGTGCGATTCACGCCGCGCGCATGGACCGAGCTCGCGTCCGGCCGCGCCGCGTTCGCTGAAACGCTGCGCCGGACAGGGGAGCACTCGCCGGTTCAGGACACGCCGGACGCGCTCGCGGGTCCATCAGGCAGCGTGCTCGAAGCGTCAGGCCTGGTGAAGACCTATCGCAGGCGCGCCGTGGTGAACGACGTGGCGGTGCGTCTGCAGCAGGGCGAGATCGTGGGCCTGCTCGGCCCCAACGGCGCCGGCAAGACGACGACCTTCTACATGATTGTCGGCCTGATCGCGCCGGACGCCGGACGCATTTCGATTGACGGTGAGGACATCACCTCGGTGCCCATGTATCAGCGCGCCAGGCGGGGCGTCGGGTACCTGTCGCAGGAACCATCGGTCTTCCGGAAACTCTCCGTCGAGGACAACATCCTCGCGATCCTCGAAACGCTGCCGTTGTCCGCCGCCGAACGACGTGAGCGCCTCGAACACCTGCTTGACGAGCTCACCATCAAGCACCTCCGGCACAGCAAGGCGTACGCGCTGTCCGGCGGCGAGCGGCGGCGCCTGGAGATCACGCGGGCACTGGTGACCGAGCCCAAGTTCATGATGCTCGACGAACCGTTCGCCGGCGTCGACCCGATCGCGGTGCACGACATTCAGCAGATTGTCGCCAACCTGCGCACGCGCCAGATCGGCGTGCTGATTTCGGACCACAACGTCGAGCAGACTCTGGACATTGTGGACCGCGCCTACATCATGTTCGATGGACAAGTCAAGGTTTCCGGAACCGTGCGCGAACTGGTCTTCGACGACACCGTAGCAGAGGTCTATCTCGGGCCGACACTCTCGGCGCGATTGCGAGCGCGCTTCTCCTCGGAGAACGGCGCGTGAGACCGGGACTGTCCCAGTCCCCGCAACTCCGCCAGGAGCTGCGCATGAATCCTCGCCTGTACCAGGCGATGGACCTGCTCTACATGCCGCTCCTGGACCTGCAACAGCACCTCAAACAGGAATTGCTGACGAACCCGTTCCTTGAGTTGCACGAGCCCGGAGAGGAAGAGGGAAGCGAAGGCGAGGGCGAAGAGACGCAGGACGAGGAAGGCGAGGGTGAAGGCGAG
>JANNRQ010000144.1:0-6844 GCA_031401495.1 Gemmatimonadota bacterium | reverse complement strand
CGAGGTCTCGGGCAGCACGATCAAGGCCGTCGAGGTCACCAAGCGCGACGTGCTGAGAGTCGTCGGCGCCACCGCGCTCAAGCGGCGCACAACAGGCGTCACAATCACGAAATGTTGGCGCCGCGCGAAGCTGGTCGTCATCGATCTCTTCTCGGGCGATCGCATTGTAGCATCACTGCGATTTACCGGTGGCTTCCAGATCACGCCGGCCGGACCAAGCACGAAGCACGAAGCACGAGTTCCCTACTCGTGCGTGCGCTGGGGTCTCAAGGACGGCAGAACGCTGCATTACATAGAAGTCCGCCGTCTTGGAACGGTGTCGTTGATGACCCCGCGCCAATTCGAGCGCTACGTCGCGAAGTTGGGCGTGGAGCCGCTGGAGCGGGAATTCACGCCGGACCGTCTATACTCTTTGTTGCAGAGGTCGCGGCAGGCCGTCAAAAAACGGATCATGGACCAAACCGCGGTGGTGGGCGTGGGCAACATCTACGCGAACGAAGCGCTCTGGCGTTCGCGCGTTGATCCGTCGCGCGCATCGAACCGCGTTTCGCGCGAGGAAGCGACGCGGCTGCACGGCGACATCGTCACTGTACTGCGCGATGCATTGGACTCGCGCGGCACCAGCTTTCGCGACTATCGCGACGCGCTGGGCGAACGAGGCGACTTCAGCCTCAAGCTCGACGCGTACGGCCGCGAGGATGAGCCGTGCCACCGCTGCGGCAAGAAGCTGATCGGTACGCACGCCATCGACGGTCGCGCGACCGTGTTATGCGCTCACTGTCAGCGTTAGCCCTGTTGCGGCCGCGCACGACGGAAGCGCGCGTACTGGAAATGCTCGCGTCCGTGAAGGACGGGGCCGAGAACAAGCCGGCGGTCTATCGCATGATCGCGGCCGACGGTGAAGTCGTCTACATCGGCAAATCGAAACAACTGCGCTCGCGGCTGCTGAGCTACTTCCGCGGCGTATATCCGGACGATAAGGGCGCACGGATCCTGCGGGAGGCCAACGCGATCGAATGGGACTACGTCCCGAGCGACTTCGCCGCGCTCCTCACGGAACTGCGGCACATCAAGCGCTATCGGCCGCGGCTCAACGTCGCGATGAAACGCGACGGCCGGAATCTCTGCTTCATCAAACTGACCGGCGGCGTGGCTCCCCGACTCACCGTGGTGCGCGGACCCGGCAACGATGACCGCGCGCTCTACTACGGCCCGTTCCTCGGCGCGCAGCGCGTCGATGAGTCCCTGCGCGAGCTGTCCGATGTGCTGGGTCTGCGCGACTGCACGCTGGACAAGCAGATGAAGTTCACGGACCAGGGCGAGTTCTTCGACGGGCCGCCGCGCACGCCCGGCTGCCTGCGCTACGAACTCAAGAAATGCCTGGGCCCGTGCATCGCCGCCTGTTCTTCGCGCGAGTACGAGGACCGGACCAAGGTTGCGCGCGACTTTCTGGACGGCGACGACGACACACCGGTCCATGTGCTGCGCGCCGAGATGGAGATGGCCAGTGACAAGCTGGAGTACGAGCGTGCCGCCTCGTATCGCGACAAGCTCAGACGGCTGGAAGCGCTCCGGAAAGAATTCGGTCGTCTCAGGTTCGCTGTGGAATCGTTGTCATTCGCCTATAGGGTCACCGGGCATGATGGCTCCGACCGCGTGTACGCCATCCGTCGCGGGCGCGTGCGCGCCGAGATGAGCGCGCCGGCCACAACACAGGAACGGGCGGCCATGAATGCGATGCTCGACGAGGTCTTTGGCGATTCGACCGCGGGCATGCAGGTGCCCTCCCACGAGATTGACGAGCTCCTGTTGCTCTCCAGCTGGTTCCAACGCTTCCCCGACGAGCTGCAGCGCACGGAACCGTACCAGCGCGCAGCCGCGCTCAGGACGTCAACTAGAGCTCGACGAAGTCGATCGTGACCGTGCGGTCTTTTCCGATCGACATGCGTGCGACGCTTGGACGCGCGTCGAAGCGGCGCTGACCTGCCGCGCCTGGATTCACCGCCCACCGACTTCCCCGCTGCTCCGCCGCTTTGCGATGCGTGTGACCGTAGACAATCACATCCGCGTCGTACTTCGCGAGCAATTCTTCCGGCGTCGGGACGGCTAGCTCGTGACCGTGTGTCACGCGGATGCGGAGTCCGTCACGCGTGACATCCTGATACTGCGGCAACTCCTTGGCATCGAGCGGATCCGTGTTGCCCCGCACCGCAAGGATCGGCGCGATCGTCGAAAGCTCGGCCAATACGCCGTCGCCGACGTCGCCCGCGTGCAGAATCAGCTCGACTCCCTTCAACGCATCGAACACCGCCGGCCGGACGAGCCCGTGCGTGTCCGAGATCAGGCCGATCACGCCCATCGTTTCGACAGCGTGTGGTCCACGCCCAGTTGGTCCAGCACGCGCGCGACAATGAAGTCCACCAACTCTTCGATGCGCGTGGGCTTGTTGTAGAAGCCTGGAGCGGCCGGCATGATCACCGCGCCCGCCTGCGTAAGGCGCAGCATGTTCTCCAAGTGAATCGCACTGAGGGGCGTTTCGCGCGGCACGAGAATCAGCGGCCGTCGTTCCTTGAGCATCACGTCGGCCGAACGCTCCACCAGCGAGCGCGACGCGCCGATGCTCACCGCGGAGAGCGTGCCCATCGAGCACGGGCATATCACCATGCCTGCGTTGCGGGCCGAGCCGGAGGCCGGCGCGGCGCCACGATCTGCGTCTTCATACACCGTGACGAGCCGCCGCCACGCGTCAGCGCCAACGCGCGTCCTCAACGCGTCCACCGAGTCAATGTCCATCTCAGTGTGCAGGAGCCGCAGGCCGTGCGCCGTGACGATGAGCCACACTTGGCGATCGGCGGCAAGCAATTGTTCGAGCAAACGCACCGCATATGGCGCGCCCGACGCGCCGGAGATCGCAACAACGATCGGCAGTTCTTCGCGGTTCAGCATTTCAGCGGCCCCTCATCTGCCAGAATATGGCGACCGGAGCACGCGGTCCAGCAGCACGAAAAAGAAGAATGTGATGCTGATCATGCCGTTCATCGTAAAGAACGCGGCGTCGAGCTTCTTCAGGTTGCCTGTTGAGACAAGTGAGTGCTCGTACAGCAGCAGCGCCGCCGCGGCCGCGACGCCCACCCAGTACCACGGTCCACTGTTCATCGCGAAACCGACAACCGAAAGGGCCGCGATGCTCAGGATGTGCAGGACGCGCGCGACCATGATGCCGCCGGCTTCACCCATCACCGCAGGCACCGACTGCAATTGCTGGCCACGGTCGAACTCGATGTCCTGAAGCGCGTAGAAGATGTCGAAGCCGGCCACCCAGCACGCCACGCCGACCGCCAGTGCAATCAACATCCACCACGGACGGCTCCAACTGCCAGTGATGGCCAAATAGCCGCCCACGGGAGCGATTGCGAGCGACCAGCCGAGCACGATGTGCGACCAGCGCGTGAAGCGCTTGGTGAAGCTGTAGAAGAAGATCCAGCTCAGCGCCACCGGCGAAAGCGTGAGGCAGAGCGTATTGAGCCTCGCGGCCGCGAACACAAACAGCGCTGAAGCGACACCCACCGAGACCCACGCCTCGCCAACGCGAAGGGTTCCCGCGGGCAGTTCGCGGCTCGCCGTGCGGGGGTTCCGCTTGTCGAATTCGCGGTCGACGATGCGGTTGAATGCCATCGCCGCGAACCGCGCTGCGGTAAATGCCACGATCACCCACGCGACGTCGGCAAACCGCAGCGGCCGGCGGTACGACGCCAATACCACGCCCACCAGCGCGAACGGCAGCGCGAACACGGTGTGCGGCAACTTCACCAGATTCGCGTACGCTATCAGCCGTGATGCGCCGCCGAACGTCTGCCCTTCCCGCGCCTGCGAGCTCATTTGATGCCGAGCGTGGACCACATCGCGTCCACTTTCTGCTTGGTCGCCGCGTCCATCTCGAGCAGTTTGGGCCAGTCGCGCGTGAAGCCTTCTTCCGCAAGTTTGCGCGTGCCGTCGAGGCCAAGCTTGGACCCGTACGTGAACGTGCGACTCGCGTGGTCCAGCACGTCCATCGGGCCCATCGAGAACCGTGCGTCTCGCTCGGGATCCAGGTTGTTGAGCGCCACCCACCACGCCTCGCGGGTGTCCTGCACGTTGACCCAGTGATCCACGACGATGATCACCTTGGCGAGACTCATCAGCCCCTGCCCCCACATCGCGTTCATCACCTTGAACGCTTGACCCGGGAATTCCTTCTTGATGGACACGAACACGAGGTTGTGAAAGATCCCCTCGGCCGGCATGTGATAGTCCACGATCTCGGGGATCGTGAGTTTGAGCAGCGGCAGGAAGATCCGCTCGGTGGCGTGACCGAGGTAGTAGTCCTCCATGGGCGGCCTGCCAACGATCGTCGCCGGGAAGATTGGGTCACGCCGCATCGTGATCGCGGTGACGTGCACCTGCGGGTACAGGTCCGCCAGCGAGTAGTAGCCGGTGTGATCGCCGAACGGACCCTCGGTCACCAGCGCTTCGGCCGGGTCGATGTATCCCTCGATGACGAAATCGGCCTCGGCCGGCACTTCGAGATCGCACGTCACCGCCTTGGCCAGGCGCACCGGCTGCTTCCTGAGAAAGCCCGCAAACAGGAACTCGTCGATCGTCGGCGGCAACGGCGCGCTCGCGGAATACATCGACGGCGGGTCTGCGCCGATCGCGATGCATACCGGCATCTTCTCGCCCTTCTCCGCCATCTCGCGCCAATGTGCAGCACCCACCTTATGGCGCTGCCAGTGCATCGCCAGCGTGTCGCGGCCGGTCTGCATGATGCGGTACATGCCCACGTTGCGGATGCCGCGCTTGGGATCACGCGTGATCACCATCGGGAGCGTGATGTAGGCGCCGCCGTCATCCGGCCAGCACTTCATGAGCGGCAACTTGCCGAGGTCAACCTGCGCGCCCTGCCACACCACGTCCTGACACGCGGGCGATCCGCTCGCCTTCCGGGGCGGGAACTTCGCCACCTCCATGAGGCGCGGCAGCATCGCGAGCTTGGCGATGATGCCTTCGGGCGGCTTGGTCTGGAGCAGATCAGTGATGCGCCCCGCGATTTCGTCCAGGCGCTCGACGCCGAGCGCCATCGCCATGCGGCGCATCGAACCAAAGAGGTTGATCCCCACAGGAAACGCAGACACCGTGCCGTCCATCAAGACGGGCTTCTCGAACAGGAGCGCCGTGCCGCCGCCGTCGCGCTTCATCATGCGGTCCGCGATTTCGGTGAGTTCGAGGTTCACCGAAACCGGCTCGCGTACACGCACCAGTTCACCGGCACGATCCAACTCCTGCACGAATCCCGCGAGAGTGTCGATAGTCACCGGCAAAAAGTAAGAGAAAAGGCCTGACGGGACATGGCCCGCGCCCTAACTTGCCCCACCAGTGATTCCTTTCTGGCTCCGGCGCCACGCCCTGCTGCTGCGCAACCTGCTTGCGAACCGCGAGCAGCCCGACCTCGGCGCGCTCTCGCGGATTGACGAAGCCGAGGACTTCGTTTGGGCCATTTTGCCGCACGCGGCGCGCACGTTCTCCGCGTGCATCGCCCTCATGCCCCGCCGTTCCGCGCTGCCGTCGGCGGTGGCGTACCTGTACTGCCGGATGCTGGACACCTACGAGGACCTGGTGCCCAGCCAGACCTCGCGGGAGTCGGCTCTGCGTTCGTTCGCGGCCCGCCTGACGACATCGGGCAACTCACTCGGCGCGGCGCCGAGCGTGGAGTCGCCCACGATCATCGACGACCGCGACCGCGCCCACCTGCTGCTGGTGGAGCGAGCGGCGCTGGTGGACCGCGTATTCGCGACGTTTGACGCGCCGACGCGCGAGATCATCCGCGACCTGGTGCGCGACATGGCCGAAGGGATGTGCTGGTCGTCGGCTGCTTTCGACGCCCAGAGTGGCGTGCTCGTGAGCGAAGAGCAGCTCGCGACCTATTGCCGCCACGTGTTGGGCAACCCGACGGTGTTCGGCATCCGCATCCTGCGCTTGCACTATGGCCAACCGGTGACCCTGTCCGACGCGGAGCGCGAAGACGCAATGCTGGTTGGCGAATTCGTACAACTCGCGAACGTGACACGCGATATCGAGAAGGATCTGCGTCGCGGTATCGCGTATGACCCGGCCCTCAAGGGCGACCTTGGCGTCAACGTCGAGCGCGCCGCGGCCGGCCAGCCCGAATCCGCGACGTCGACCCGGGTTCGCGCGGTCCGTGCGCGAATGCTCCGCATGGCGCTGGCGCGCTCGGGCGCTTACACACGCGCCATCAACTCGATTCGCCTGCCGAGCGTTTCCGTGGCTCGCGCCGCGGCGGTCTTGATGTTGCTCTTCACCGAGCGGTACTACCGGTCGTGCGCGCAACGGGCGGGGTTGCCCGCGTGGAACGGTCCGGATTCGACCCTCGCCCTCCTGATGCGCTCGATCCCGACAGCGTTTTCAGCGCAGCTTGGCCGTAGCGAGATGTTGCGCGCCGAGCGGCACCTGCTCGCTGCGCTGTCGTCCTGAGCGCAGTGAGAGACCTGCCTGGTCCTCAACTACAACTGACTTGGAATCGGATTCGTCGGATCAACTGCCCGGATTGCCGAAATCGACGGCGGAACGGCAACCGCGAACCTGATTTTCTTTTGGTTTTTTGATTCGGGGGGTCAACTGCACGGATTCGGCGGATGAACGGCACGAGGTGGACCTGCCCCGATTTCGTGGACACTCGGTTAGGCACTGCGAAGCTGTGCGAGCCGGCGTTCGTACTCAACGGGCGCGAGTTGCCCGAGAGACGCATGCCGCCGCTGCTGATTGTACCAGACCTCGATGTATCCCGTGA
>JANNRQ010000143.1:0-7103 GCA_031401495.1 Gemmatimonadota bacterium | reverse complement strand
CGAACGCGGTTTGCATCACCTGGTGTACGAGGTCGTCGACAATTCCATCGACGAAGCTCTGGCCGGGCATGCGGACGCGATCGCCGTAACGATCCACGCAGACAATTCCATCACCGTCGTCGACAACGGACGCGGCATTCCGGTGGACATGCATCCCACCGAGAAGATGCCAGGCGTCGAACTCGCAATGACCGTCCTGCACGCCGGCGGAAAATTCGACAAGAACACCTACAAGGTGTCCGGCGGACTGCACGGCGTCGGCGTATCGGTCGTGAACGCGCTCTCCGAGCAACTCAAGGTCTCGATCAAGCGCGCCGGCAAAGAGTGGTACATGGACTTCGTCCGCGGCAAGACGAAGACCAAGCTCAAGGAGCTCAAGGCGGTCCCGAAGGGCGAGTCTGGAACGACGGTGTGGTTCAAGCCGGACAAGGAGATCTTCACGGATCTCATCTACCGCTGGGACACGATTGCGACGCGGCTGCGCGAACTGTCGTTCCTGAACAAGGGCGTCTCGATTTCGCTCAAGGACGAGCGCGAGAAGGCCGGCAAGGAAGAAGTCTTCCATGCCAAGGGCGGCCTGAAGGAATTCGTCCAGCACCTGAACCGCGGTCGCAAGGCGCTGCACCCGGACGTCGTCTACATCGAAACCAGCAAGGACGACGTGGGCATCGAGCTCGCACTCCAGTACAACGACGGCTACAACGACTCGACGTTTTCGTTCGTGAACAACATCAACACGCACGAAGGCGGCACGCACCTCACGGGCTTCAAGTCGGCCCTGACGCGCATCATCAACTCGTACGCGACGAAGGGCGGCTTCCTCAAGAAGGCGGACTTCACGCTCTCGGGCGATGACGTTCGCGAAGGCCTGACTGCGGTGCTCTCGGTGAAGGTTCGCGAGCCGCAGTTCGAAGGCCAGACCAAAACCAAGCTCGGCAACTCGGAAGTCGAGTCCGCCGTGAAGTCGGTCGTGGGCGAGATGCTCTCCAGCTATCTCGAGGAGCACCCGCGCTCGGCCAATATCATTGTCGAAAAGGCGTGCAGCGCGGCGCTGGCGCGCGAAGCGGCCCGCAAGGCGCGCGACCTCACGCGTCGCAAGTCGGCGCTGGACGTAGGCAACCTGCCGGGCAAACTGGCGGACTGTTCACTGACGGACCCGGCGCTCTGCGAGCTGTACCTGGTCGAGGGCGACTCGGCCGGCGGCTCTGCCAAGCAAGGCCGCAAGCGCGAGTTCCAGGCGATCCTGCCGCTGCGCGGCAAGATCATCAACGTGGAGAAGGCCCGTATCGACAAGGTCTTCGCCAACGAAGAAATCCGGACCATCATCACAGCGATCGGCAGCGGCCTCAAGGAAGACTTCGAGCTGGACAAGGCGCGCTACCACAAGATCATCATCATGACGGACGCGGACGTGGACGGCGCACACATCCGCACGCTGCTGCTCACGTTCTTTTACCGGCAGATGCCGGAGCTGATCGAGGCCGGCTTCATCTACATCGCGCAGCCGCCGCTCTTCCGCGTGGCCAAGGGCAAGGAGGAGCACTACGCCTTTGACCTCAAGGAACGCGACGAGATCATCAAGCGCCTCGGCGGCAAGGGCGCCAAGGACGCGGAAGCCAGCACCAACGGCGATGGCGAGGGTGAGGCCAGCAAGCGGGGCCTCCACATCCAGCGCTACAAGGGCTTGGGCGAAATGAACGCCGACCAGCTCTTCAAGACGACGATGGATCCGGAGAGCCGCACGCTGCTCAAGGTCAACATCGAGGACGCCGTGCTGGCGAACGAGATGTTCGAGAAACTGATGGGCGACGAGGTGGAACCTCGGCGGCTCTTCATCGAAGAGAACGCGAAGTTCGCGTCAAATCTCGACATCTAATCCGCGCTTTGGCTGGCTGTAATGACGAAGGCCCCGGACGACGTCCGGGGCCTTCTGTCTTATGTCGGGCGTAACGGCACTAGAGAGGATGCTTCTTGTCCAAGCCCCGTGAGAGGAGCAGGAGCTGTTTGCCCAGGACAATGTGGAGGACCATCAGGGCAACGAGCACGCCCCCGACGGCGATCCACGTGACCGCCGCGTTCGTGCTGTCCATACCGCCCGTGCGCGACGGCGCTGTGAGGATCACGAGCACGCCGTAGGCGACCGCAAGGCCGCCGACGGCGCCAAACGCGCCCATCCCCAAGAGCTTCAAGACCACTTCGAAGAGCCCCATTGTTGTCTCCGGTTCAGAGCGTCTCGACACCCGCTCGACTGATACGGTGGGACACCAACTTTAGTGCTGGTTCGGCTTGGTCCGCAACGATAATCGCTTGAGCCAGTACCTCGCGACCCGTCTCAATTCCGTTGCCGTCGCGCGCGTGGATGAATGCCATCGGGTCGCCCTTCTCCACCCGGTCGCCCGGCTTCACTGTAATGACGAAGCCAACTGACGCGTCGATTGCATCCGTCATGACTTTCCGACCGCCGCCGAGGGCGAGGATGCCGCGCCCAATCGCCCGTGGCTCAACGCTGGCGACGAACCCCGAGCGCCCGGCCGCATAGATCTCGCGCGCCGCCGCCTGTGGCAGCCTGGACGTGTCGTCGACCACGGACGGGTCGCCTCCCTGCCGCTGAATGATCTTCCTGAGGCGCTCCAAGGCTCGTCCGCTGCTCAAAGCTTTGCCCAGCTCAGCTCGCGCGGCGTCCGTGTCACGCGCGGTGCCCGCCAGAACCAGCATTTCCGCGGCGAGCGCGAGCGTAACCTCGAGCAGGTCCGGAGGTCCCTCGCCTTTGAGCGTTGCGATGGCTTCCGCGGTTTCCAGCGCATTGCCGCAAGCGTGCCCCAGGGGGCGATCCATTGCGGTCACGAGCGCGACGACGGGACATCCGTGGCCTTCACCGAGGTGGATCATCTCGTTGGCCAGCGCGACTTCCTGGTCGAACGACGTGAGAAACGCGCCCGATCCGCGCTTGATGTCGATGACGAGGCCGCTCAAGTCCTCCGCGAGCTTCTTGCTCATGATGCTGGACGCGATGAGCGGGATGCATTCGACGGTCGAGGTCGCGTCGCGCAGCGCGTACATCTTGCGATCGGCCGGTGCGATCTCTGTCGTTTGGCCAATCAGTGCGCAGCCAAGGTCCTGGATCTGCTTCTTGGCGTCTTTGAGCGAGAGGTTGGTGCGCATGCCCGGAATGGCCTCGAGCTTGTCGAGCGTACCGCCGGTATGGCCCAGTCCTCGTCCGGAAACCATCGGGACGGCAACGCCCAGACACGCGACGAGCGGAGCGAGCACGATGGAGACTTTGTCGCCGACACCGCCGATCGAATGCTTGTCGACGCGTGGCACGCCGAGGTCCGACAAGTCAAAGCGCGCTCCCGAGTTGAGCATTGCATCCGTGAGAGCGCTCGTCTCGGCGCGGTCCAGTCCGCGAAAGAAGCACGCCATCAGGAACGCCGACATCTGGTAGTCGGGCACGGAACCAGCGGTGTACTCGTTCACCAGGGAACGCAGTTCAGCCGCATCCAGGCGGCCGCCGTCGCGCTTCTTTTCGATAAGCCTTTGTACGAGCATTGACCGCCTGCTTGAGTATTCCTAACGTGCGCAGTCGCTGTGACTGCAGAACCCTCGCCACGCTCTGGATGGCACCATGAACATGCGCCTCGCAGTGATGGCAACGATAGTCGCTTCTATTCCACTGTCTGCTCAGTCGGCGGCGGAACATATCGCGCTCGGCGACAAGGAGCATGCCGCCGGCAAGGCCTTGGAGGCGCTGAAGCACTATGCGGCGGCGGTGGTCGCCGACTCAAAGAACGGCGAAGCACTCTGGCGCGCGTCTCGCGAAGCGGTGGATGTTGGAGAGTTCGACGATGCGCGGCGCGACAGCCTCTACAAGGTCGGCGAGAGCTACGGCCGGCAGGCGGTCGCTGCACTGCCCAATTCCGCGCTTGCGCACTTCGCGCTGGCCAAGGCGATCGGGCGCCATGCCCTGACGCTCGGCACCCGCGAACGGGTGAAATTCGCCAGTGAGGTCCGCAAGGAAGCGCTCGAATCCATTCGCCTCGACTCGATCAATCCCGGCGCGCTGCACATCATGGGCATGTGGCACGCGAACATCATGCGATTGAGCGGCGTTTCGCGGTTTCTCGCGAAGAACCTGCTGGGCGGCAAGACGTTCGGTGAGGCCAACTGGAACGACGCAGCCGTTGCGCTCGAAAAAGCGTCCGCGCTGGAACCGGACCGCATCATTCATGCGCTTGACCTTGCGGCTGTGTACCGCGACCGAGGCGACAAAGTCAGGGCCAGGGAGCATTACCAGCGCGCGCTGAGCCTCACGGCAACGGACTACAATGACCCGCACTACCAGAAGCTTGCCGCGAAGGAGATGGCCGAAATCAAGTGACTAGTGACGAGTCACAGTCGGCGTTTGATTCATTGAAATGACAAAGCTTGATCCCGCGTTGTCTGCGCGGGCGGCAACGCTTCGGGAGAAACTCGAGCGGGCCAGTCACGAGTACTACGTGCTCGACCGGCCGACCACGTCGGACGCCGAGTACGACAAGCTTTTTCGCGAGCTCAAGGCGCTCGAAGAAGCGCACCCGTCGCTGCGCACGGCGGATTCGCCGACGCTGCGGGTTGGCGCTGAGCCACAGTCCGCGTTGGCCAAGCACGCGCACCTCGTCCCGATGTTGTCGTTGGCGAATGCGTTCAACGCGGAGGACCTCGAGCAATTCGAAGAACGCGCGTTGAAGCTCGCGGGCGAGGACGTAAAGAAGTCCGGCTACGCGTGCGAACTGAAAATCGACGGTGCCGCGGTGAGTCTCACGTATGAAATGGGCGTGCTGACCGTGGGCGCCACCCGCGGCAACGGAACGATCGGCGAGAATGTGACGCCGAACCTGCGCACGATCCGCGAGATCCCGCTGCGGCTGAAGGGCAAAGGGCACCCGCCCGTGATGGAAGTGCGCGGCGAGGTCTACATGCCGTTCAGCGGATTCGAGAGGATGAACGAGGAGCGCGTACAGGCCGGCGAACCCGTGTTCGCCAACCCGCGCAACTCTGCCGCTGGCGCGCTCCGGCAGCTCGATCCAAGGGTGTCGGCCAAGCGTCCACTCAAGTTCTTCGCGTATCAGGTGGCGACGCCGGACGGTGGGCTGGTCGCAAAGGAGCAGTCGAAACTCCTGGACCTTCTCGAGAGCTGGGGGCTGCCGGTGGCGCCGCACCGGGTGCGCGCCAAGTCCCTGAACGAGGTGCACCACTGGGCCGCGGACGTCGAAACCAAGGTTCGCGCGACGCTGGATTTCGGGATCGATGGCGGCGTCGTGAAGGTGAACGACATGCGTCTCTGGGAAGATCTGGGCGTCGTTGGCGGACGCGAGCCGCGGTACGCGATTGCCAGGAAGTTCGCGCCAGACATCGCGGAGACGAGGCTGCTGTCCATCGAGATCAACGTCGGACGCACCGGAACGCTCAATCCATTCGCGGTGATGGAGCCCGTGGAGATTGGCGGCACGACGGTTGTGAAAGCCACGCTCCACAACTTTGCGCTGATCAAGGACAAGGACCTGCGTGTCGGCGACGTGGTTCAGGTGAAGCGCGCCGGCGAAGTGATTCCACAGGTGATCGGGCCTGTGCCGGACAAGCGTGACAAGAAACGCCCGCCGCAGCCGTTCGAGCCGCCGACCAAGTGCCCGTCGTGTGGCAACCGCGTGCAGCCCGCGCCCGAGCGCGGAGTGCTGTTGTGCGCGAACGCCGACTGTCCTGCCCAACGCCTGGAGGCGTTGTGGCATTTCGCAGGCCGCGCGACGATGGACATCCGCGGACTCGGCTACGAGCGGATCCAGCAGCTCATCGAGCACGACCTCGTGCACGACGCGGCGGACTTGTATGACCTGACGCCGGCGCAGCTGACGAAGCTGGAGCGTTTCGCCGAGAAGAGTGCGACGGCGCTGGTGGACGCGATCGCGGCGTCCAGGACACAACCGTTCTCGAGGCTGCTGTTCGGGCTGGGGATCGAGGACGTGGGCGAAATCGCCGCGAAGCAATTGGCGCGGCACTTCGGCACGATGGACGCCCTGGCCGAGGCGACGCCCGACGACATCCTGGCGATCCACGGCATGGGGGAGACGATCGCCAAGTCGGTTACCGAGTGGTTCGGACGCGCCGGCTCGCGACGGCTGGTCGAAAAGCTCCGGCGCCGCGGGCTCACGTTCGACGAGCCGCGGCCCAAGTCCACCGGCGCGCTCAAGGGCAAGACGGTCGTGATCACCGGCACGCTCGAAACGCTCTCGAGGGATCAGGCCACAGAACTGATCGAGGCGAACGGCGGGAAGGTCACGAGCAGCGTATCCAAGAACACATCGTTCCTCGTTGCCGGCGAAGAGGCGGGCAGCAAGTTGGAGAAAGCACGGTCGCTGGGTGTTAAGATCATGGACGAACGAGAGCTGCTGAAACTCATCACGGCGGGCGCCGACTAGCCCGCGAGGACTCCGCCCCAGTGGATCTTCCGAGCAACGCGATGGTGGGTCTGACACGCGAAGGACTGGTTGCGCTGCGTTCGGCGCTCTGGCGTGATGCCGCGGCCAACGCGCCGGCGTGGCTTCAGGAAGCCGGCTATGCGAGCGGACCGTCCATGTATCAGGCGTTCGTGGCCTGGTGCGCGGCGCAGGGCTACGGTGCCCCTGAGGACGTCGCAGCGGCGAACTTCCAGCAGCTTGCGGCGGCCTACTTCACGGAACTGGGCTGGGGAGCGGTTGCCGTCTCGACCATCGGCGACGCCGTGCTCACCGTGGACGCCGAGGATTGGGCCGAAGCGGACCCGGCGAGCGCGATGCAATTCCCGGGATGCTACATGTCGAGCGGAATGCTGGCGGACTTCTTCGGGCGACTGGGCGGGGCACAGCTCGCTTCAATGGAAGTCGAGTGCCGCAGCATGGGGCACGAGCACTGCCGGTTCATCCTTGGGAGCGCGGAGACGATTCAGCACGTCTACGACTCCATGACGCAGGGCGTCAACTACCAGGACGCGCTGGCGCAGATGGCTTGAACTGCACCGAGGAGCGCGGGGCGGGGCGGCCCTAGGGGCAGGCAAAAAACCTAGCACCAAGCGAGTGGCGGAGCGATAAAAC
>JANNRQ010000142.1:0-3353 GCA_031401495.1 Gemmatimonadota bacterium | reverse complement strand
GTCTCGCCCTGGATGTAGGGCATGACATAGAACAGGAACCCGTCGGCCGTGCCGCTATCGAAGAGCGGGAGGATGTGCGGATGGCTCATCGCGGCGGTTGTCTTGATCTCCACCACGAACCGCTCGGCGCCGAGCACGGCGGCCAACTCCGGTTTCAGAACCTTTATCGCGACCTTGCGATCGTGCTTGAGATCCTCGGCGAGATAAACCGTGGCCATGCCACCGGCGCCGAGTTCGCGCTCGATGCGGTAGCGGTCCGCGAGGGCAGCGGAGAGGCGGTCGGCTTGAGGTGTCGTCATTTCGCGCGCCCCTGCTCCGCGGCGGCGAGCCGACGCTTCACGTCCTGAAGCCAGTTCACCACGACGGTGAATTGGGACGCCTGGTCCTTGGCCATCGGCATGAGGAACGACTTGCCGTCGCGCGATACATCATAGTTGGCGTGAATGGCGCCAGGGATGAAGTCGTCTGTGAAAAGCGTCTCGCGGGTGCCGACGGTAAACGTTGCCCCTGTGATGACGTTGGCGGCGATCAGCTCACGCCCTGCGATGTAATAGATCCGCTTTCCGTCAGGCGACCAGACCGGTTCGCTGCCGGGACCTGCTGAAACCTGAACGCGGCCGCCAGGTCCCGGAAACGGCCGAACATACACGCTGGCATCGCCGGATTCGGTTGATACGTATGCGACCCATCTTCCGTCGGGCGAGAAGCGCGGCATCAGCTCGTCGAACTGCGTCACTTCGAACGGATGCGGTTCCGTGGCGGTCGCGGTGTTCACATACCAGATGTCGCGGCCGGTTGGGGCGCCGCTCGATCGGATCAGCATCGCCTGGCCATCCGGCGACATCAATCCCTCGGACACGCTCACATTCTTCAGCGGCCCCACGATCTGCCCGGTCAGCGATGACGCCGGCGCGCTCTTGTCTATCGGCTGCCACCAGATCCCTTCCAAACGAGTCGCGCCCTGCGTATGACGGTACAGCACCTGCTTCCCGTCAGGAGTCCATTCGGGACGGTCATTGATACCGACGTCGGTAGAGAGGCGCGTGGGCGTCGCCGTCGCAATGTCGTACACGTAGACGTCGGCTCCACCGCGAGCCACGACGGCATACGCCACCTTTCGGCCGTCAGGAGAAAACCGAGGGAACATGTATTGCTGCTCGTCAGCCAGCAGGGGCTTGGCGGCTCCACGCACGTCTCGGAGCAGCAACTGTGAACCCCTGTCACCGGCAAACATTGCGAACACGCCGCTCGGCGATAGGACTGCGCGAGCGTCACTGCGCACCCCGATCTGCAGGCCCGACTCGATCGGCTCCGGCGATCCGAGCACCTTGACGCTTGCCGCGTCGAATCGTACCGCCATGACGGCGCCGAGTTCGGTGGAGTATACGAGTACGCCATCGACGGCGCCGAGCACACGGGCCGCCTGTAATGCGACGCGCCGCGCCGACCCATCGACCAGTGATCCGGCGATCACGTTGGCTCGCGAGTTCGTGAAAAGGATGGTCTTCCCGTCGGCCATTGCCACCGGCAAGCCGACATTGTCAGCGTTCGCGACAATCGAGTCCGAGCCAAACAACTGTTCGAGTGCTCCACCACTGGCAGGAACTCGATAGAGGCGACCGCCAAACCCTGCGACAATCGTGCCGCCGACCCAGGTGACACCACTGGGACTACCAAGCTGCGAGTTCCCGCGCGAGGTGCTGATCGGGACCAGCGAAGATCCATCAACGGCGACCTTGTTCAACTCCCCGCCCAGCCCCGATTGAAACGCGATCCAATCGCCATCAGGCGAAAACGTCATGGCTTCGACGGTCTCGGTGCCGGCGAGCGCGCGCGCCTTGGTCTGTCCAAGCTCGCGTACGTGAATCAGCCGCTTGCCCTTTTCGCGACCGATGAACGCAATGCGGCGGCCGTCCGGCGAAATGGCCGGCGTGTAGCCGCGGCCGAGCACAAAACCTTCAGGCGGGGGCTCGAGTTGGAATCGTACCGGTGCAACCATTCCGGACTCCACACGAGGACGGGTAAGCGTCCACGTCAGGCCCGCGATGGCGAGAACCGCAAGCGATGCCGTTGCGGCGAACGCTCCTCGCGACACCCCGCGGTGGCCGCCCCCTGCAGCCCCGGTCGTGAACTTCGCATCCGCAAATGAGGAGTTTCCGAGCGCCGCCCCGAACTCCGCCGCGTTCGCGAACCGGTCGGCGGGGAGCTTTTCCAGCGACTTGGCCACCGCCGCGGCGACATTCGCGGGCACCGACCTGCGATGCACCGTCACCAGCTCGGCGGGCGTGGTAATGATCTTCATGATGATCTGCTGTGCGCTCGCGCCGGTGTGCGGCGGATTGCCGGTAAGCATTTCATACAGCACTCTGCCGAGCGAGTACACATCGCTGCGCGCGGAGATGTCTTTCTCGGCGGTGGCTTGCTCGGGGCTCATGTAGTGCGGCGTGCCGAGACTCAATCCCGTCTCGGTCATGCGCCCACCGGCCGCGGCGCTCACCGCGAGCGCGATGCCGAAGTCGGCCACCATCGGTCGACCGTCGTGCAGCAAAATGTTTTCCGGCTTCACATCGCGGTGCACGATGCCACGCGTGTGCGCGTAGTGCAGCGCGTCGGCCACGTCGCGCGCAATACGCACCGCTTCCTCGACGCCGAGTTGCGTTTCACGATTCAGCTTGGCGCGCAACGTTTCGCCGTCGATGAACGGCATCACGTAAAATAAAAATCCATCCGCCGCGCCGCTGTCGAACAGCGGCAGAATGTGCGGATGCTGCAACGCGGCGGTGGTCTTGATCTCCTGCACGAAGCGCTCGGCGCCGAGTACGGCGGCGAGTTCGGGCTTCAAGAGCTTCAGCGCGACCTGGCGATCATGTTTGAGATCCTCGCACAGATACACCGTCGCCATGCCGCCTGCGCCCAGGTGGCGGACAATGCGATAGCGGCCGTCGAGGGCGGTGTTGAGGCGGTCGGTCTGTGCGGTCATGGCGAGAAAGGTGCGTCGCGACCAGCGCGATGGCGAGCGCGCTTGGACAACCAACGCCGCCACATGCGCCAACCCACCACTCGGACGTCGAGCCCACCGATCCGCCTGCGACTCGCGCGCTTGGCGTCCGCAGCCACGAGCACATTCTCCCCGTGCGGGTCGCTGCGTCGAAAGGCCAGCATCCCGGCCGGATCGAACGCATCCGGCGACCATGTGCATTCAACGACCATTGGTGCCGCACGACGCGGGGCGATCACGACATCCACTTCGTGGCCCGTGTTGGTGCGCCAGTACTGCATGTCGCGGTGTTGCCGGGCGGCGTGCACCTCGTTCAACACAAGATGCTCCCTCAGCGGGCGGTGCATTCACGATC
>JANNRQ010000141.1:0-34430 GCA_031401495.1 Gemmatimonadota bacterium | reverse complement strand
GGTGATTCCGATCGCGTTTGGCGTCCGTCCGCAGGGTGGCGGCGGCGGTGGAGGAGGTGGAGGAGGTGGAGGCGGTGGTGGTGGTGGCGGTGGTGGCGGTGGTGGCGGTGGTGGCGGTGGGGCTCCTGGTGCAGCGCCCGCTGCTCCGCCGGCTCCGCTCAACCCGCAGCCGATCTGCGCGCAGATCTCCGGCAACCTGTACCTGGACGACGTCGTGCTCTCAGTCGCCCATAAGTACCAAGTCAACACGGACTGGCTGAAAGAGCGGCCGAAGATGACCTGATCAGGCTGCGTCGCTCGTGACTCTCACTCGGGGGCCGTCCAACGACGTCGGGCGGCCCCTTGGCTGCTTCTAGCTCCCCGGCGACGGCACGATGCGCCAGATCTCGCCCGAGTCGGTGCCCACATACAAGTAGCCGTCGGGCCCAAGCGAGAGAGCGCGAATCCGCGCGGCGGGGAGCGCGGCGTTCTCCGAACTCACCGCAGTGCCCGCCGCATTGAGTTCGAGAACTGCAATGCGCTGTCCTCCGGTGCTGCCCATGATGCCCACCGCGAGCCGCCCGTCCCAGACGCGCCACTGTGCGCCGCTGAGGAATGCGGCGGGCCCCATGCCTTGCGACAGTCCGTTGTTGCTCCACCGCGCTGGCATTGCTGCCGGAAAGCGCGAGAGATCGGTCATCGGCATTGTGGACACATTGCCGGCGTAACCGCAGTAATTGTCGGGGCAGGTGAGGCCGGGGCGGTTTTGCGGATCCCAGCCCGCATTCCCGCCGTTCACCAACGCAGTGACTTCGTCGCTGTGATTGGGGCCGTGTTCTGACGTGAACGCTTGGCCCGAGCCGGGCCGGAACGTGATCCCCTGCACGTTGCGATGGCCGTACGTGTAGATGCGCGCATCGAAGCCGGGCGGTGGCGCGTTACCCGGGGCGGCGGCGCCCGTCGTCGTCACGCGCAGGACCTTGCCGCCGATGAGAGTCGGACTCTGTGGCAGGAGGTAGTTGTGGTTGTCGCCCGTAGCGACGTACAGGAAACCGTCCGGACCAAAGCGGATGCGGCCGCCGCTGTGCGCGCCCGCGCCGCCGACGCCGTTGCCGGCGTCCTTGAAGGCGATGTCCGTGATGATGTCGGTACGGCTGCCGGCACTCGTGTAGTCCGCCGAGAGCACCAGTCGCACCACGCGATTGGTACGCGGCGCCGGATTGAGGGTGCTCAACATGTAGACGTACACGGTGCGATTCGTCGCGAACGCAGGATCCAGCGCGACGCCGTGGACGCCGCTCTGTCCAAGGCACAGCAGATCCGGCGCGACAAGCGCCGAGCCGGCCGTGCCGAAGAGGCGCGTGACGGTGCCGTTTGCGTGCCGCACGGACAGCCCGTTGCAGCGCTCTGTAAAGAAGAGCGCGCCGTCCGCGGCGACTGCGATGTCCCAGAGTCCGCTGCGGCCCGAGAGAACCACCGTCCGTGCGAGCGTCGGTGTGTCAGTGGGCAACGGCGCGGGGTCGCTGCCACCTCCACACGCCGGGAGCGAAAACGCGGCCGCGGCCGCGCCAAGGCGTATCACTGAGCGAAGTGGGCGCATGTCACCTAGTCTAGCTCGGCGCTTCGCGTTGCGGAAACCATGCGCGGTGGCCACTATCACCTTCCAGCAGTTCGTCATTGTCCTTGGGGAACCTTATGAAGATCTCGTACACCGTACTCTTCGCGATCGGTCTGCCGCTGACTCTTGCTGCTCAGCAGCCGCCACAGGGCCCACCGCCGGGCGGCCCACTCACCGGGATGTTCCGCGGGCGGATCATGGCCCACCATCGCAACCTGGCCCAGGCGTTCGACTCAATTCCGGAGTCCAAGTTCAGCTACAAGCCGACGCCCGCGCAGCAGACGGTCGGTTACATCGCGCAGCATCTGGCCAACGACAACTACTTCTTCTGCAACGCGTTCGGCGAAAAGAAAGCCACGCGCACGCCAGAAGAGACGTCTACGCCGGATTCGGTAAAGGCCACGTGGCCCAAGGCCAAGTTGGTCGAGCAGCTCAAGGCCTCATTTGCCTTTTGCGCCGACGCGTTCACACAGCTCGACGACGCGAAGCTCATGGAGATGATGACCGTTCAGCAAGGCACAAACACGGTGCAGGTCATCCGCGCCGCCCGCGCCTTCGGCCACGCAATGGACATGCAGGATCACTACAGCCAAATCGCGAACTACATGCGCTTGAACGGCATGTTGCCGCCGACGGCGCTGCCGCGGCCGCCGCGTCCATAGGGCGTTCGGTCCGCTGGTGAGGAGTGCCGTGGGGCCCGTCGGGTCTCACGGCACTTTCACTTTCCGTGCTACGGGCGCCAGTTTGGCGGCAGCGGCACGCGATAGTAGCGGTGTAGCCTCCACACGCCGTCTGCTTCCTTGAGCCACTCCATGACGAAGCGTCCGGACTGAACGCTGGGCGGCTGGCCCTTGAAGCGAAGGCGCTCGTGGTACGTGCCCCACACATAGGCCGTGCTCCCAAACACGTCGATCGTGTCGGCGCGCGCCATCGCCGAGTCGACAATGACACCGGGGAAGGACCGGATGAATGCGCGAATCGAATCGCGCGTGACAATCGGCGGGATGCCGGGCTCGAAGAGCGTTCCGCGATCGGTGAAGAACGCCGCGCTGGCATCAGCATCTACGGCGCGCGCTGCGGCCGTGTATGCGTCGAGCCTCGACGAGATGTCGCGTCGCGCCTGGGTGGTGTCCAGCGCAGCGGGGGTACAGGCCAGGACGCACGCGATCAGGAGTGCGGTCGGTCGAAGTCTGAAGCGAATCGCCACAGCGCCTCCGTGGAGAACTGGTAATCCGCTGCTCAATCTATTCCGTTCCTCACCAGTCGCCGCGCGCTTCACCCCTCAGGTAGGCGCTCCAGATGGAGAACGCCACGCCGCCGATGTTGATGAGCATGCCGCCATTCAGGAGGATCATGCCGACCTGATAGTCGGTCACCCAGAACGCAAACGCGGCGACGAATAGCCCCAGCGCCGTCCACCCGATCATTTCGGCGCACACGCGCAACAATTCCCGGCGCGCGGCGCGATCAGCCGCTGCGCTCGCCAATTCGCGCTCGCGGCCGATCCGTTCGTACTCGGCTTGAACCGACTTCGGCAGGTCAGAAAAGGCCATGCTTGGCGGAAGGGACATCCTGTGTACCCGCGAGGGGCGCCGGTGCTCCCCCCACAATAACTTGGTTGTACTCAATCCATCTGCGGAGATCCCCCGGTGCTTCGCCACACGTTCACAGCAAGCGCGCTCGTCCTCGCCGTTCCGGCAATCGCGACGGCCCAGCAAGCGCCCGTTGTCTTCACCGGCGTCTCCGTGATCCCGATGGACCGTGAGACCGTCCTCGCCAACCAGACGGTGATTGTCGTGAACGGCCGCTGGATCGGACCGGCAGAACGTTCGCGCCTGCTTGAGACGCTGGTGGCCCGCTAGAAGTGCCGACTCACACCTGGACTAAACCCATGACGCGAAGCTCTCGGATGCTCATTCGCCGCGTGTTTCATCTATTGCTGCTGCCGTTCGGCCTCGGTGCTGCACAGGCGTGGCCGGTCGCGCGGCCTGCCGACGTCGGCATCAGCGCCGCTGTCCTCGATTCGATCGACGCGGAAATCAAGGCGGGTCGGTACGGGTTTGTGGACCGCTTCGTGGTCATTCGGCGCGGCCGACTCGCGTACGACAAGTCGTATTCGCACGACTATGTCGCGGCGTACGACTCGCTCGCGCGCATCGTGAGTCCGCTTAACGCCCACGACATCACCGGGCCCTACAACTACTACTCGGCATGGTGGCACCCCTTCTATAGAAAGGGCGACCTGCACACGCTTCAGTCCGTGACCAAGACCGTGACGTCGGTCGTCATCGGCACTGCCGTCACGCGCGGCGAATTTCCATCGATCGACACGCCGGTCTGGAAGTACTTCGACACCACCGCCATAAAGTTCATGGACGATCGCAAGCGGAAGATCACCATCCGCCACCTGCTCACCATGACCGACGGCATGCAGTGGCTGGAGAACCTGCCGTACACAGATCCGCGCAACACGACCGTCGTGATGGAGAACGCCTACGACTGGCTGGACGTTGCGCTCAATCAGCCGATGGCCAACGAGCCGGGCACGCACTGGAACTACAACAGCGGCGCGTCGCAGATGCTGGCGCGCATCTTCCGGCAGGCGACGGGCACCGACATCGAGGAGTACGCGGCCAAGCACCTGTTTGCGCCCATCGGCATCGAGCGCTGGTACTGGAAGCGCACGCCCTCCGGCATTGTCGATACCGAAGGCGGACTGTATCTCGAAGCGCGCGACCTTGCGCGCATCTGGCAGCTGTGGCTACGCAACGGAATGTGGAACGGCAAGCGCGTCGTGAGCGAAGAGTGGGTCAAGGCGTCCATCGCGCCGGCGATTGCCGTGAGCCAGCAGCCCGGCGCCTCCAAGTACGGCTACAAGTGGTGGCTCTACCCGCACCCCACGGACACGAGCGCATTCGTCTGGGGCGGTTCGGGCTTCGGCGGACAGTTTCCGATGGCGCTCCCGCGTGAGGATCTGGTTGTCGTCGTGAACCAGTGGAACCTCAATCGGTCGGGAATGCCGCGCGCGCGCGTGCTCGCGCGCATCGTCGCTGGCTTGAAGCCGTGAGTTGGTTGCGACGGCTGCGTGGAGCGCTCGGGATGGGCGTGACGTGGGCCATAGGTGGCGCGCTGGTCGGTGGGCGATGGAGTTCATCGCGAACTTCGTGCCGAGCCTGAATGTTGTTGACATGTGGATCCCGGTGTTCGCGATGCCCGGGTTCGTATGCGGCGCGGTTTTCTCCGTCGTCCTTGGTGTTGCGGCACGCAGTCGCCGGTTCGAGCAGCTGTCCGTGAGGCAGTTTGGGGCGTGGGGCGCGCTTGGCGGACTTGTGGTCAGCGCACTCGGCATGGCCGCCGGCTTGGGTGGCGAGGCGCTGCAGCCGGTCGAGGTCGCAGTCATCATTGGCGCACCCGCACTCTTCAGCGCCGCGATGGCCTCGGGGATCATGGCGCTGGCACGAAGGGGCGGTGGCAGGACGCTCGACGACGCAGGCGCGGCGGAGCTTCCGGACAGCGAGGCGTCCTAGACTTTCGCGGGTGCGGCCCGGTGAGCCAGCGCCAGGACGGCGAGTGGCGCGGTCATGAGCGCAGCGACCAGTGTCAGCGTGGGGTAGCCCGATAACTGCACGACCACGCCGGATAACGCACCGGCTGACGCGCCCGCGATTCCCATGATCATATCGGACAATCCCTGCGCGGAGGGACGCAGATCGACAGACATGCTCTGGCTCAGCAGCGACGATCCGGCGACCATCGTCGCGGACCATCCGAGTCCGAGCAGCACGAGCCCGACAGCCAAACGCGTTGAGTCGTGCCCGGCGGTGCCGGCGGTCGCGCACGCCGCGAGTAGCAGCACGATGCCGCCAAGGATCACCCGGTGGCGGCCGTAACGGTCGGCCAACCAACCCATCACCGGCGCGAACGCGTACATGCCGGCGATGTGCAGGCTGAGTACGACGCCGACAATGCGGAGCGTGTCGGCGGGCGAGTGCCCGCCGCCGCGAATGTGCACCGGGGTCATGGACATGACGCCAACCATGACGATGTGCCCGGCCGCTGCCGCGGCGACGCCGAGTCGTGCCTCGGTGTTCGCGAGCACCGCAGCCAGTGCGACGCGCATCCCTGCGTTTGGAGCGGGCCGTTGCGTCGTCTCCTCGCCGCGAGCGATGTTCCGCGCGACCAGCAGTGGGTCAGGGCGGAGCCCCACGAGCAGCAGCGCGGCGACGAAGACAAACAGCACGATGGAGAAGACGAACGGCGCTGCGAGCGTTGGAACTCCGTACTCGGCGAGCGTCGTGCCTGCCACGGATGCCAGGTTGGGGCCGAGCACTCCACCGACGGTCGTCCCCCACACGACGAAGGACAGGTGGCGGCTGTATGACTGCTTTGGTGCCAGGTCGACAGCGGCAAACCGCGCCTGAAAGCTGGCCGTGGTGCCGCCGCCGAAGAAGAAGAACCCGGCGAAGAGCAGGGGAATGGACCGGGACATCGCAGCCGCGACGATCATGACGCCGCCGATCGCCGCAGCCAAGTAAGCGGCGGCGAGACTGGGGCCGCGGCCACTGCGTTGCACGATGCGCGTTGCCGGCACCGCCAACAGCGCTCCACCCATCACTGCGGAGCTCTGCGCCAACCCCGACACTCCAACGCTGGCCAGGTCAGCGGCGAGCAGCGCGCCAACCGACATGCCGACGGTGACGCCGACCCCACCCGTGATCTGGCTGACGAACAAGAGGCGGAGCGTGCGCTGCTGGATAGTTTCGATGTCGGTCACGCGACTGAATTAAATGCCATGCGCGGCGGTTGCAGGCCCAGAATGCTCAGAGTACTTTACGGTACAAAGTGAACACATCGGAGGCACTGTGCGCAATTGGCTGAAGCGGGCGACCCGCGCTGTGCTGATGGGCATCATGTGGGCTGTGGTGTGGTCGCCCATCGGACCGATCATCGGGTTCATCGTGGATCGCGACGGGAAGATGGACGAGCCCTGGATTGCCGTTGGAGTGTACCCGGGCTTCATCTGTGGCGTCTTTTTCTCTGTCGCGCTTGTCATTGCGGAGCGTGGTCGCCGCTTCGATCAGTTGTCGCTTCCCCGAGTCGCAGTCTGGGGCGGAGTGGCCGGTGCGGTGGTTGGATTGCTCCCGTTCGTCCTCGGCGAGCCGTCCGGTGGTAAGCCATGGCCGCTATGGGCACTCTTCATGCCCCTGATCATTGGCGTCGTGAGCGCACTCTCCTCGGCTGGTACGCTGGTCCTCGCCAGAAAGGCCGAGTTCAATGTGATGGATGACCAGCCCATCGTCTGAGTTTCTCGACCTGCAAGCGGCGCTTGCAGGGGAGTATTCGCTTCAACGCGAGCTCGGCCGCGGCGGCATGGGAGTCGTCTACCTGGCGCGCGACGTTCAGCTCGACCGCGACGTCGCCATCAAGGTGTTGCCGAACCATCTCACGCACACGACGTCGGCACGCGAGCGATTTGTTCGCGAAGCGCGAATGGCTGCCGGGCTTTCTCACCCGCACATCGTGCCCATCCATCGCGTCAGCGAGGCAGGCGGCTTCGTGTTCTTTGTCATGAGCTACGTGGCGGGTGAGACGCTGGGCGAGCGGCTCCGCTCGCAGGGCCCACTCCCACCGGCAGACGCAGCGCGTGTGATGCGCGAAGTGGCGTGGGCATTGGCGTACGCGCACGGACGCAACATTGTGCATCGCGACGTGAAGCCCGACAACATCCTGCTCGAGGCCGGTACGGGCCGCGCCTTGGTGACGGACTTCGGCATCGCGCATGGCGGCGCCGAAGTCGCGACCGACCCCGGGAAGATTACGGGGACAGCGAACTTCATGAGTCCCGAGCAGGCCGCGGACAAGCCCATCGACGGGCGCAGCGACATCTATGCACTGGGCGTCGTGGGCTATCTCGCCGTGAGCGGTCGCCTGCCGTTCGAGGCGCCCAGCGTTCCAGCGCTCCTTCTGCGCCAGGCGACAGAGGCTGCGCCGAGTGTCGCGAGCGTCGCGCCCGGCCTGCCCTCTGCGATCGGGGCCGCGATCAACAAGTGCCTCGCGCGCGATCCCGCGGAACGGTTTGCCGACGGGGAAGCGCTTGCCGCTGCGCTCGCGCCGAAAGAGTCACGCACCGCTCTGCCCGCGACACTGCGCGCGTGGCTTGGCTCTACGAATCCGGCGGCGCCGGCGTACGTCGCCGCGTCCGCCGTTCTCTCGTTCGTGACGGCCGCGAACATCATCGAAGTCTATTTCAACGGCACGCGCGGAAATCCGTGGCGAATTGCCGAAGTGACGATGCTGGGTGTAGCCGCGACGCTTCCACTGATGGCCATGGTGGGTTTTCAGGTGAATCAGGCGCGTCGCCTGTTCAAGTCGGGGCACACGCTCTCGGATCTTCGCGCGGCGCTGGACACCGCCGCGCGCGAACGCATCGAGGGCGAAGCGGTGACGGCAGAGCCGGAGAAGCCCTCCGAGCGTTTGCTGCGCGCAGCCTTCTACGGAGTGGGAACGTGGGGCTTCGTGACCTTGCTGCTCCTGATGTTCGGCGTCATACACGAGCGGGTCATGGGGCCGTGGCCGATGGTCATTCCATTTTTCACGTTCATCGGCCTTGGCGTGGCGTGCAATGTGCTCGAGGTCCAGATGCTGCCGGCCGCCATCGGCAGCCTCATCAAGAGCGGGCTGCGGGACCGGCTGTGGCGCAACAAGCTCGGCCAGTGGATCGCACGCAAGCTCAGCGCACCCGAGCGCTCGCAGCTCGCCGGTGCGTCCGCATTTCGGGCCACTGAGGCCGCGCTTGGCGTCGCTGCCGAGGAACTCTTCGCGGCGCTGCCGGAAGAATGGCGCGAGAAGCTCGCCGAGCTACCCGCGACCGTGAAGAACCTCGAGGCGCGAGCGGCTGAGGCGCGCGCTGACATCAACGTCGTCGCCGCGCTTGAGGCATCCGGCGCGGACGCCGAGGCGCTCGCGCCTCGCCGGAAGGCGGCGTCCGCCCGGCTCGGCGAGAGCGTGGCCGCGCTCGAGGGCATTCGACTCGACCTGCTGCGACTGCACGCTGGGTCCGGCGACCTCGCGCCGCTCACCACGCTGATGGATGCCGTGCGGGTTATTGGCGAGGACATGAACCGCCTCGCGGACGCTGCGTTGGAAGTGCAAGGGGCGCTGCGCAAGCAATCGTGACCGAGTTTGCCGCACACGATTCGATCGCGCGGGCGGCGCCGCGACGGTAAACGCTCGCACATATTCATTGCCATCACAGATAAGTCAAGGACGGTCGTAATGAACTGGAACCATTGGATTCGCCAGATCCACCGCTGGCTGGCCATTGTCTTCACGCTGACGGTCATCGTCAACTTCAGCTTCTACGCGCGAGGCGGGACGCCCCCGGCGGTCGTGACCTACTCACCGTTGCCACCGCTCCTGCTCATGACGCTGACCGGCCTGTACATGTTCGCGCTTCCATATCTCGCCAAGCGGCGGCAGGACAAACCTGAATGAAGAGTCAGACGAGGCTGGCGGGCGTCGCGGCCTCAGAGCGCATCGATGCAATCATCGCGGCCGCGGGCGACTGGCGGGGCAAAACGCTGGCGCGGATGCGCGGGCTCATCCTGAGCGCTGTTCCTGACGCGCTCGAGGAGGTGAAATGGATGGGAACGCCTGTGTGGTCCAAGGGTGGGGGCATCTGCACGGGCGAGACTTACAAGTCAGTCGTGAAGCTCACGTTCTTCAAGGGCGCTTCATTGAAGGACCCCGCCAGGCTTTTCAATTCCAGCCTCGACGGGAACACACGCCGCGCGATCGACATTCATCAAGGCGAGACTGTAGACGCCAAAGCATTCAGTGCGCTTGTCCGTGCGGCTGCGGCATTCAACGGGGCCAAGAAGAAACCGTCCACCAGGCGCTGATAGTTGACTAGTAGCCTGCCCAGAACTTGTCGTCGTCGCCCCTGTGCATCAGCCGGTACTTCGCGATCTTGCGAATCAGGCTCTCCGGCACCGGCCTGTCATAAGGAATCTTGAGGAAGTTCTTGGTCGTGGCATGCGTGTCCAGTTCACGGCGAAAAGCCTCCATCGCCGCCGGCGTTACCACGAAGACGCAGTGGGCCGTGAACGCGGCGAATGAGAACAGGAATCGGGGATCCACGAAGAACGGCACGCCCCACTTGATCACCTGCTGGGCCTTGGGCGCCACGCCCCTGAGGATTCTGTAAATGCGGCGCAGGTGTGGGCGGCCCAAGGGCGGGGCAGCCCGGATGTACTCGGCGATCGTGGTCGGTCGTTTGCGATTCATGCGCCGGCGCGACTAGTGGCGGAACTTCCAGCTGTACCCCACGCGGACCACCTGCGTTTCAAGGTAGTCAGTACTCTCGAGGCGGAAGCCAGTCCCGCGGATTGAGCGACGGATCTGCATGGTGTTGAGCAGGTCCGTGGCATTGAGCACGAACTCGCCCTGACCGTTGCGCACACTCTTCTTCACGCCGAGGTCGAGTGAGTAGCGGCTGCCCAGCCGTCCCTGCGGCAAAAGGTCAGGCGCGAGATACGCGCTCGACACGCGTGTCTCCCAGTTGCTCGGAAACCGGAGGGTGGCGTTCACTTTGATGTTGCCGGACACCAGGCGCTGCCTGCTAGCGGAGTAGGTGACCGGCACGGGGTATTGGTTGACGACCGTGAATGCCCCCACGGTATTCCGGTACACGTTCGCATTCGCGCCCAGTGACAGCGGCGTTGAGATGGACTGCTGCCACACGAATTCCGAGCCCGTGGCCCGGCTTCGGCCGGCATTCTGAAACACGTTGTACAGAAGGGTGCTGCCAGGCGCTTGCGTCGCGATACGCGTGATGGTTGCGTCAACGGTCCGGTGATACGCGGCGGCGTACAAACTTCCGCGTGACCAGCTGGTCTTGTAACCCAGGTCCACCGACGTGGTGAACTGGGGTTGGAGGGCGGGGTTACCAACCTTGAGGAGTTCCGGCTCGTCGTACTTGGGGAAGATCCGGATGTCCACTTCGTTCGGGCGGTCCACGCGTCGATTGAAGAACAGCGAGACCTTGTTGGCGTCGTTGACCTTGTACGCCGCGCGCAGGTTGGGAAACGGCCGCACGTAGCGGTAGCCGTCGCTCTTGTACGTGTTGTGATCCGGGTTCACGTCGTAGTCCAGCAGCACTGTCTCGACCCGCAGCCCGCCTTCGAGCTCGATGCGCTGGCTCTCGAAGACATAGTTGGCGTAGAGGGCGGGTATCGTTTCCCGATATTTCGCCCAGCCACCAGCGCCGCTATCGATGGGCGTTGAGTCCCCGGGAAAGAACTGCATGTTCACGGGGATCCAACGGTATCGTCCCTTGAAGCCGGCTTCGACCCGACCTTGTCGCAATGGCCTGACGTAGTCCGCATTCAGGTCCACGATGTTCTCGTCCGACAGCAGTTTGAACGCATCCCGACCCGTGAAGGTGGGTCGAGTATTGGTGAAGAAATACTTCTCGTCCTCGCGATGCCACGAGTAGTTGGTGGTGAACCGGAGCAAGTGCCCCGGCTGCGCAAATCTGTGCGCGAAGACCGCGGTGGCGAACACGGTGTACTTGACCTCGTCCTCCCGGAACTGCCACAGGCGATAGCGATTGGCGAGGTTGAGCGTGTCAAGGAAGTATGGATTGTCTCCAGCATCCAGGACCCGCTCACGGTTGAGGAGACCGGAGACACTCAGGTTGGTCCGGTCATTGAAGCCATGATCCACGCCCGCATTGAGCGTCGCCCAGTCCGTGCGGCGGTTGCGCTTGATCTGCTGGAAGATGACCGACCCGCTGTCGTACGTGCGCGTGGAGAACTCGTTCTTGTTGAGCGTGGGCGCGTGCAGCATATCGCCGCCGACAAACATGTTGGTCGCACTCTTCCTGTAGTTGAGCGAAACCGATGGGTTGAGTTTGGGCGTGTACGTGTACTGCGGTCGAATGGCGGGCAGGTTCTCCCGCTTCACCCAGAGCGCGCCGGCGCCTGCCGTCAGGCCGACTCTGCCGCTGAGTCCGTCCTGATCCTCCTTCTTGAGGATCAGGTTGATGATGCCGGCGCTCGCGTTCGCGTCGTACTTCGCGTTCGGGTTATTGATGATCTCGATGCTCTCGATGGAGGACGCGGGCAGGTTGTCGAGGCCACGTTGAGAACCGGCGCCGGTGAGCGCGGTCTGCTTACCGTCGATCAGGACGGCGACCTTGTCGCTGCCCCGCAGAAGCACCTTGCCGTCCTGCCCGATGGTCACGCCGGGCAGGGATGACATCGACTGTAGAACGGACCCGCCAGCCTGATTGGCGAGCTCGGCCAGACTGTAGGATTTCCTGTCCATCGTGCCGGCGATGTCGGACGCATTGGCTGTGACCTGGACAGCGCCGAGTGTGGTGGCGACTGCTTTCATCTGGAGCACGCCGAGGTCCAGGAAAGCACTCAGCTCGCCGACGAGCACACGGCGTCGCAGCGGTTCATATCCGATGATTCTCGCGTCGAGCAGGTAGACACCTTTGCTCAGCCCGCTGAACGTGAACGCGCCAGTCGCGTCGGTCAGGCGTCCGGCGACGAATGCGCTGTCCTTCTCGTTGAGGAGCTGGACGGTCAGGAAGGGGAGCGGCGCCTTGCTTTGCGCATCCTGGACCTTGCCGAACACCGTGACACCGCCGGAGGCGGCCTGCGCGATGACGTTCGCCGCCGCGCACAGTGTGAGCAGGAATGCAATGAGTGAGCGCCGCACCTGCGGGAACCTAGGCCTCGGCGATGGGAAACAAAGCCTCGGGTCGCGGCTTACGTCGTGACCGACCCGCCGTAAGTTCAGGAGTACGCCAGCCAGTTGTCGACCAGCGGCCAACCATCTCTCTCGCCTGACCATGCGCACTGCGTTCATCCAATCCATTCGCGCCGTCTTGTGCGTCGCGATCGCGTTCCTTCCGTCCGTCTCTGCCGCACAGTTCGAGGGCGGCGCGGGACCACAGGTACCCCGCGATACCGTGCGACGGGTGCTGACGATTCCGGGACAGCGCGACGGCAACAGCACGTTTCCGCTTGTGAACTACAAGGAAATGCAGGCGAAGCAGTGGGGCGTGATGGATTTCCAGCACTATCACACCACGGCAGAGATCAACTACTGGATGGAGCGCTGGGCGAAGGAGAAGCCGCAGATCGTCGAGCGCGTCGAGGTTGGGCGCAGCTTCGGTGGGCAGCCCATTTATCAGATGATCGTCACGAACAAGAGCACGGGGAAGCACACGGACAAGGCGGCCGCGTTCTTCGAGGGCGGACGCCACTCCGGCGAGATCACCGCTACCGAGAGCGTGCTGTGGCTCGCCTGGCACGTGATGGAGAACTACGGACGCGACGCGGCCATCACCAAGCTTGTGGACGAGAAGGTCCTCTACATCCGCCCGTACAACAATCCGGACGGCGCGGACATGTACAAGCTCACGGCGCAGGCGAACCGCAGCTCTGTGCGTCCGGTGGACAGCGACGGCGACGGCCTGATGGACGAAGACGCCGCGGAAGATCTTGACGGAGATGGCCATTCCCGGCAGATGCGCAAGTTCGTGGGCGCGGGCAAAGGCACGCACGTCGTGGACACGATGGACAAGAAGGGCCGCCTCATGCGCCAGGTGGGCGCGGGCCGCGGCGAGTACCTCGTGTATCCGGAAGGTGTCGACAACGACAAGGATGGACGGTACAACGAGGACGGCGTCGGCGGCCTGGACCTGCACCGCAACTATCCGTACAACTGGCGTCCGATGACCGAGGCCACCGGCCGCGGCAACACGCAGGGCGGCGCCGGCGAGTATCCGCTCTCAGAGCCGGAGACGCGTTCCGTGTTCCTGTGGCACACGAACCATCCGAACATCAGCGTCACCAACTCGATGGACACGCAGGTGCCGATGCACCTGCGCGGGCCCAGCTCGTGCGAAGAGAAGGACTGCATGTTCCCGTCCGACCTCAAGCTCTTCCAGTATTTCGATTCGGTTGGCTTGTCGTTCACGAAGTATCCGTGGGCGGGCGACGTGTACCGCACGTACGCGACGCGTGGGTCACCGACGGCGCAGCCGCAGGCGCTGTTCGGGCACGGGCCGGACTTCGGCTACTTCCAGATGGGCCAGATCTGGTACGGCGATGAACTGTGGAACGGCGGCCGCGAGCGTGACTACAACGGCGACGGACGTTGGGACCAGTACGAAGTGCTGCGCTACAACGACGAGAACTTCGGTGGCACCGGGTACCAGATGTGGACCAAGGTGATGCATCCCGACCTCGGCGAGGTCGAAGTCGGCGGGTCCGACCCGAAGTTCTGGTCGCAGAACGGGCCGCCGCAGGTGCTGGAGAAGTGGGCCGCGAACCAGGCGCGCTTCAACCTCGCGATGGCCATGGAGATGCCGAAGGTCGAGATCACCGGCGTCCAGGTTGCCAAAGCGCGGCCGTCGGCCGATTCGGCGACGCACGAAGTGCGCGTGACCGTGCGCAACACGGGCCGCATTCCCACGGCGCTGGAGCAGGCCAAGCGCGTCCAAATCGTGCGGCCCGATCTGGTGACGATCGAAGCGGCGCGAGGCTCCCAGGCCCGGCAGGTCGGACGTTCCGAGTTCTGGCTTGCGGGCCTCGAGACGAAGACCGTCGTAGCCCGGGTTCGCGTGCCCGCGGGGCAGGGGGCCGAGCTGACTGCGCGTGTGTCGAGCACGCGCGGCGGGTTGGCGCAGTCGCCGGTGCGAATCACGCCATAGCGTCACCCCTCCGCTCGCAGTGCCTCCGTCGGGTCGATTCTGAGGGCCCGGCGGAGCGGCACGGCGCAGGCCGTGAGTCCGACGACGAGCATGATTGCGTCCGAGGCAAGGAGGATCAGCAGCGCACGCGTCGATCCAAGCCCGGCCCACGCCGCGAGCGTGCTGCCGACCAGAACGCCGAGACTGATCTGAAGGAACGCCCGCGAGAAGATTCCGCGGACAATCAGTGCCGGACTCGCGCCGAGGGCGACGCGAATGCCGATCTCGCGCGTGCGACGCGCGACGGTGAACGACATCAGCGAATGGATGCCTGTTGCTGACAACAGCAGCACGGTGAATCCGACCAGCCACGCGACGGCGGTGAGCGCCCAGTTCATTCGTGCTTCGCCGCCTCCCGCCAGGTCGAGTCGCTGAACGTCCGAGAGCCGGATCATGGGATCGGCCGCGGCGGCGACGGTCCGCAGGCGATTGGTGAACGCGTCGGGATCGTGCACTCGCACCGCGAGTTGATGCGCGCGGCCCACCAGCGGAAGCGCCGGGCGATACATGGCGGACTGCTCCACCGGCGACGGCAACGCCAGCCGAAGTCCTTCACCATTCCCACGATCTCGTACCACTGTTCGCCGCCGATGGCGTCGATCTCGCCGCTCAGGATCTGGACGCGCTGGCCAATCGGGTTTCGGTCGCCCAGCACGTGTCGCGCGAACGATTGGTTGACGATCATCACGTGCCCGGTCTCGAAATCCAGCGGCGCGAAGTTGCGGCCGGCGATCACGGACGTTCCAAAAGCGCCAAAGAAGCCGCTGGACACGTGGACCAGCGTGCTCGTGCGAATGCCGGTTGTGGGAGCGCCGGCCGCGGTGTCCACATTGATCCGATACTTGAACTGGTCCTCGACAGGGAGGCGGTCGGAGAACGCGACGCCCTGGATGCCCGGCTCCGCGTTCAGGCGGCGCTCCAGTTCTTCCACGGCCTGGCGCGACCGTGCGGCAACCCTGGCTGAATCGAGCCCATAGTTCTCGCGGTCAATGCCGACGTTCGCGATCAGGAAATTCTCGGCGCCGATACCCTCCGCCCGCTGATTGAACCGGTTGGATTCAAACACGCCGCCGGCGGCGAGCGGGAGGAACGCAACGGTAATCGCGACCTGAACAACGATGACGGCGGTCCAGAACCCGCCAAACTTGAGGCCCGACCTTGCCGCGCCCTCGTTCCGCATCGCGTCCATCACGTTGACTTTCGTGACGCGCAGCGCAGGCAGAATGCCGACGATCGCGGCACCGATCAGCGTGAGGACCGTCGTGTAGAGCATGGTGCGCCACGACAGACTCGCGTCGATCCAGAACGGCAGAGCGTTGCTGGCAGCGAACTGGCTCACGGCGTAGCCCATGGTCAGTCGCGCGACGGCGAGCCCGACGACGGCTGCAAGGCTGGCGAGCACCAGCGCCTCGATGAACAGCTGCGAGATGATGCGGCCCCTCGTGGCGCCGAGCGCCGACCGAACCGTGATCTCCCAGCCGCGCGTGGCGGTGCGCGCGAACACCAGTGTCGCGATGTTCGTGCAGACGATGGCGAGCAACATGAGGAAGACGACGTTCACCGCGTATGTGATGTTCCTGACGATAAGCATCTCGCCCACGCTGATCGGCTTGGCGTAGGTGGTGACCATCGGCCTAAGATGCTTGTGCGTCTCCGCGTTGCTGGACTCCATGCGGGCGCCGATGACGCCAAGTTCATTGCGCACGTCGTCGATCGACGCGCCTGCAGCCAGTCGCCCGAAGACTGACACGCTCGGTCCGGTTCGCGGCGCCATGGTGGATCCGTCTGCGCGCAGCGGAATCCAGACGCTGTGGTTGACAGGGAATGCGAATCCCTCGGGCATCACGCCGACGATGGTGGCGCTCAGGCTGCCGAGCTTCACGGTCTTTCCAACGACCGCGACGTCGCCCGAAAAGCGCGCCTTCCATAGAGCGTGGCCGAGCACGACGACGGGCGGTTCAGCCGGCTGCTCGTCCCGCGGCGTGAGCGCGCGGCCCAGCATCGGCGGCGTTCCCATGAGCGTGAACGTGTTGGACGTCAGTTCAGCGCCGACCACCGGCTCGATGGTTCCGTCCTCCGTGGTGAGGTTGCGTTGGAAGCTGATCGCTGCCCCCACCAGATCGAGCGTCTTGAGCTGCGCGCGCCAGATCGCGAAGTCGTACAGCATCCGGTGTTCCGGCTGGGCCCTGTTCGCGTCCCAATTCTGAATCGAGACGACGCGGTCGGCCCCGCGGATCGGCAGGCTCGGGTTCTGCCACTTGTTGATCGCCTCGAAGTAGATCGAACCCAGCGCGATGGCGACGGCGATGGCGATCGTACCGACCACGGTGAGCCCCGGATACTTCGCGAGGATCCGGAACCCGACCTTGAAGTCCAGCCAGGAGAAGCGGAATGCGCGCGATCGGGTGGTCGTCGAGTCTGTCATCATTGGGCCGTGTCGTCGTTCTGTGACGCGAGCTCGGCGCGGGCGCGCCGCGCTTCGCGCAGGAACATCAGGCTGCCAAAGACCAGGGCGAGGTTGGCGACGGTTCCGAGGCCGATGACCCCGAGATTGCCCACCACCAACCCAACGACTTCGGGATAGAGGAGGAGCGACGCCGAGGCGAGGCCGACGGTCCCGAGGCCGGCATTCACGATCACTTTACGTCGCGCGAGTCGAGCGACTTTGGACGGCGAGTCATTGGTGACGAGCATGGCGGGCTGTGCGGTCTACGGCGCCGCCATCGGAATGTTTCCGGACATTCGCAGCCGCCGGCGAAATGCCATCGCGCAGGCGATCGCGCTGCCGGGCAGCACAAAAGCAGCCGTGAACGCGGCGAGCCACACGACTGCTTTCGGTGTCGCGACCGTCGGGTCCATGACGGCGCCCGGGATGTACGGCGGCATGCGGCCGAGGTTGAAGAGGAACCACGCGCCTGCGTAGCCGACTACGAACGCGGCCAGCATCCCGTACGTGACTTTGGGTCGTTCGCGCGTGGCGCTGCGGAGCAGGGAGCCGGCCGCCACCCAGCCGGCCACGACCGGCGGGACCCAGAATGCGGCGAGGACGATGAGACTGGGGAGTCGATCAGGCACCGGCGGCCTCCTGCTCCGGAAGAAGCGGATATCAAAGTACTTGGCAGTATAAAGTAAAATCGGTTCAGGTCAAGCGGACCGCGCATTACACTCCACCCCATGCTGCTTCAAGCACTCCTCAAGCTGTGGTTCCGAGCGGTTTCGCTCGTCGCGCCGCGTGCTGCGGGCCGGATGGGCGCGAAGCTCTGGTTTCGTGTCGCCAAGCCGAACATCAGTGAAGGGGCCAAGGCGTTTCTCGCCTCGGGTGAGCGCTTCGAGGTGAGCACGCCCGACAGTCGCGTCGTCGGCTGGGCGTGGGGTCGAGGGCCGATGGTGTTGTTGATGCATGGCTGGGGCGGCTACGCGGCGCAGTTGCAGCAGTTCGTGCAGCCGCTGGTGCAGGCGAATCACCGGGTGATCGCATTCGACGCGCCGTCGCATGGTGAGTCGGGACCCAGTGCACTTGGCCCGCGGAGCGCCACGCTCTTCGATTTCGGCGATGCACTGGTCGCCGCGTCCGGGAATGCCGGGTCGATTGCCGCCGTGATCGCGCATTCGGGTGGTTGCGCGGCGGCCGCGTGGTCCATGGTGCGGTCACCCGGCTGGCGGCCTGCGAAAATGGTGTTTGTCGCCCCCTTCGGGAGTCCCAAGCGATACATGAACGTCTTCCGCGACACGCTGGGCCTGAGCGAGGCCGCGATGCGGCACTTCCGGGCGGATACGGAGGTCAAACTCAACTTCAAGTGGGCCGATTTCGAAGTCGTGAATGTCGCCGACCGCGTCGCCACACCGCCGCTCCTCGTGTTCCACGACAAAAACGACCGCGAGACCGCATGGCAGGATGGCGCCGACATCGCCGCGCGCTGGCCCAACGCCAGGCTCGAGACTACGACGGGGCTGGGCCACAATCGTATTCTTCGTGACGCCACAGTGGTGGAGGCGGCAGTGCAATTCATCGCCGGACATTAGGGGTCCCATGACGATTTCAGCATTCTTCGCTTTCATGATTCTCGCGCAGCCGTCAGCCGACACAGTGTCGGCCAGGATGCAGGCGCTGGCGGACAGTCTCCTTCGCGCGCGGCCACGAATCCCAGGCATCGTGATTCATGTGCAGTCCACGCGCGACGGCCGGCGTTGGACGGTCGCGGCAGGGCAGAGCGACACGGCGCGTAAGACGCCGATGCGACCGGAGCAACCGTTCCGCATCGCCAGCGTCACCAAGACCTACGTGGCGGCGGGAATCCTGCGCCTTGTGGAACGCGGCGTGATCGCACTCAGCGACCCGATCGAGAAGCACGTCCCAGCGCACCTCATCGCTGAACTCAGGCGCGACAGTATCCGCACGGACCTGATCACGATGGAGCAACTGCTCGCGCATCGCGGTGGCCTGTCGGAACACACGGCGGTGCCGTCATACATCGCCTCCGGGACGACCAATCCGCGCAAGCGCTGGACGCGCGAGGAGCAGGTGAAACTGTTGGTGGACAGTCTCCAACCGGTCGGTCCGCCGGGCGCGCAGTTCCGCTACTCGGACACGGGCTACACGCTGCTCGGCGCGATCATCGAGCGTTACACCGGCAAGACACTGGGCGCGGGTGTTCGTGAACTAATTGGGTTTGAGAAGCTGGGACTGCGCCAGACATGGTGGGAAACGCTCGAGCCGGTGCCGCGCGGCGTCGCCGATCGCGCGCATCAGTACATGAGCGGCAACGACACGTACGATCTGGATCCCTCAGTGGATCTGTACGGCGGCGGCGGGATCGCTGCGCCACTCGCGGACGTGGCCGCGTTCTTCTCCGCGCTCCAAGGCGGCAAAGTGTTGGAACGCCGCGCCACGCTCGACACGATGAACGCCGTGCGCAGTCCGAATTTCTTTGCCGGCTACGGCCTCGGGATCTACCACCTGAACAGCCAGGGCCGCGCCGGGATTGGCCACAGCGGTTTTTGGGGCGTTGTCGTGATGCACTATCCGGCCGAGGGCATCACGATTGCGCTCGCTGTGACCGAGCAATCGCAGGGCGGCGTGATCCACGGGCTCGCCGGCGCCACACTGCGCGCGGTACTGCCGTTGGTGAATCCCTAGACGTCAATCGCGCGACGTCACGCGGACAATCGACCAGAGCCAGTCTGCGAAATGCCACGTGCCCACGAGCGGAAAGTCGCGGCGCGGTTCGTCTGACGGTTGGTGGTAGTGGTCGAACTCCGCCATTGCCGCGGCGCGATCGGCGTCAGTGTAACCACGCCAAACGCGGCCCGGAATCGGGAAGAGGATCGGAATGCCGATTTGCGAGAAAGGATACACATCGGAGATGGCGCGTGGCGGCGTTGACGTCGTGGCCCATCCACGCGCTCGCGCGATCGAGTCGGCAACGCGAGCGGCGGGATGCTCTGGCACGCCGCCCATCAATTGCCACTGCATGGCTTCGCCCGCTGGTGAGCCGGCATCAACGCCGATCAGGAGTCGCAGGTCACCCAGCGGCTGCGGTACGCCTTGCGACATGCTTCGCGAACCCAGCAGGCCTTGTTCTTCGAGGTTGAAGAACGCTACGACCAGCGGTTTCGATCCCGGCGCGGCCGCGTACCGTCGCGCAACGTCGAGCACCATGCCGACCGGCAGCGCCGCGTCGAGGAACCCGTTGTAGACCGAGTCGCCGCGCGCATCCGGAGCGCCGACGCCGAGGTGGTCGAAGTGTGCGGTGATACCAATGCGTGGGCCGCCCGAGGAGCCATTCGTTGCCGGCAGCACGCCGACGACGTTGTACGAAGTGACGGTTGTGCCGGGTGTATTGAACCGAAGCAGCATGCTGTTGCCGATCGCTGGCTGGGCGCCGAGCGCGGCAAGGCGCGCGGCGAGCCATCGCGCGGCGCGTTCATTTTCGGGCGTCCATGGGCCGCGGCCGCGCATCGAGTCCGCTGACAGTGCGTGCGCGATCGCGACGATGGCCGTCGTGTCGGGGCCAGCGTCGGCGACCGGCGCGGGCCGCTGAGTGGTCGCGCACGCCGAGAGCGCGGTGAGCGCCGCAAGGGGCGACCAGCATCAGCCTCCAACGATTCAGGAAGTTGGGCACGCGCGTGTCAGCCTTGGCGCGGTCGCCCATCGCGGTGAATCGCGTAGCCCACGAACGCAGCCGCGGCGATTCCTGTCGCCGATGACGCGATCAGCGCCGACAAGCCCAGCACTCGCGCGGCGAAAAACGCGAATCCCGCAGCAGTGGCGCCGGCGAGAAGCGCCGTGCCGAGCACATACGGCAGGGATGCCGGCACACGGACGGGCTGCTGGGGCGTGCGCAGCCACGCCATGGGAATGTCGGACTCCAGCGCACCGTGCGGGCCGAGGATCCCTTGCTCCATCCGGCCCTGACGTCGAAAGCCCACGGATTCGTACAAACGCTGGCCGCGCACATTGCTCTCAGCGGTGATCAGCTCAACGCGCGCGATGTCTGGCCTGTTGTCCCGCACGTGGGTGAGCAGCGTTTCGAAGAGTCGCTTGCCGAGTCCGCGGCCTTGAGCGTCCGGATGCACGGCGACCGTGAGGTTCGTGAGCATGTGCGCGAACTTCCGCAGGCCCAAGCCGTGTGTGTGCAGCTCACCCACGACGCGTCCTTCGCGCTCGGCGATCAGGAGCACGCCGTTCTCCATGCTCTTGGCGACGCACCCCTCCACATAGTCCAGGCGCATCTCGTCGGCCGTGCGCGCGAGTCCGCCGCTCACCGACGTGACGGTGATGTACAGCTCAAGGATGGCCGGCGCGTCGGTCGCAGTCCCGCGCCGGATGGTGATCTCGCTCATGCGGGGAATCTACGGGTGACGCGACCGAGCAACGCATCACGTCATGCTACTGCGTCACGATCGATGTCCGCGCGGTGATCTGGCTTCGGGAGAGAGTACTTGTCGGCCAGATAGCAGGCTGCGAGGCCGAGGCCGTAGGCGAGGATGTCCAAAGGATCAAAGCGGCCGGAGAAGATGCCGCGCGGCCAATACAACTGACTGATCTCCGTCAGCGTACTCGCGACGAACAGGCTGACGGCGGCGATCTCCGGGGTCCGACCGATGGTCCGCTGAAGCAGCGTGCGGCGCCCACCCACGGAGTACAGGCCTCGGAACGTCACGTACATCCACGCGGGCACCACGAGGTCGGCAGCATGATTCGTGAAGAATCCGCCGCGTACGTGCAACATGTTCAGTGCAGCGGTACCGAGGAACACGCTGAACAGCGCCCAGTGCACGACACGCCATCGAGCCTGATTCACAGCATCCCGTTGTCAGGCGGCACCAACGACCCCCGTCAGAGAGATGACGGGGGAGCTTCACCGTTCATTACGGCCGCACCCCACCTGGTGGATCCCGCTCGACATCGAGCTCGGTGATGTTCGCATTCCACCGCGTGTCCCCGAGCAGGTGCTTCACGAAGTACTCCGCGCGCAGCCAGAACCAGTAATCGCTCATGGTCCCGTACCCATGCCGCTGGCCGGGGAAGACGAAGAAGTCGAAGCGCTTGTTGGCCTTGATGAGCGCGTCCGCCACGCGAAGGGTGCCTGCCGGGTGCACGTTGTTGTCAATGTCGCCGGTGGTGAGCAGCAGGTGCCCCTTGAGGTTGCGCGCGAGCTCGGAGTTGCGCTCGATGGCGTACTCGAACGTGACCGTGTCGCCCTTCACGGTCTCCTTGATGCCGTGGTGCTTCTCCGACCAGTTCTGGTTGTAGACATCGTTGTCGTGGTTGCCCGACGATGACACTGCCACTTTGAAGAAGTCGGGATAGACGAGCATCGCGGCGGTGGACATGAAGCCGCCGCCCGAGTGCCCGTAGATCCCCACGCGATCGATGTCGATGAAACGGTGCCGGTCCGCGAGTTGCTCCACGGCGACCTTCTTGTCCATCAGGCCGTAGTCGCGGAGGTCGCCGTAGCCGTAGTTGTGGTACCACTTGGAACGATCGGGATGGCCGCCGCGGTTGCCGATGGTGATCACCACCATGCCGAACTGCGCGAGCGCCACCTCCGACGCGTCCTGCGAGAACGACTTCGCCACCGACTCGGTCTGCGGACCGGGGTAGACGTACTCGACGATCGGGTAGCGGCGCGTGGAGTCGAAATCGAACGGCTTGTACATCACCCCGTAGAGATCGGTCACGCCGTCCGCGGCCTTGACCGTGAACGGTTCGGGGAAGCGATAGCCTGCCGCGCGCAGCTGCGAGAAGTCGGCCTCCTCGAGGTCGAGGATCTTCCGGCCGGTCGTCGCGTCATGGAGCGTTGACGCGGGGACGGTATTCACGCGCGAAGAGGTGTTGACCGCGAAGCGGCTGGACTCGCCGAGCGCGACGCGGTGGTCAAAGTCGCCCGGGTTGAGGAGCGTAAGCCCCGTGCCGTCGAGCCCCACGCGGTACGCATGCGCGTAGTACGGATCCTGCCCGGCCTCGCGGCCGTTCGCGGTGAGGTACGCGACACCGCGCCCTTCGTCGATGCCGGCGATGCCGCCCACGTGGAATGCGCCCTCGGTGAGGCGGCCCTTGAGGCGGCCGTCTTGCCCGAAGCGATAGATGTGCGCCCAGCCGTCGCGCTCCGACCACCAGAGCAGGTCGCCGCCCTTGAGCAACTCCAGCCGCTGATGCTCCACGTACGTGTTCAGCCGCTCCTCGATCACCACGCGCACCGCGCCGGTCGCGGTGTTGGCGACGAGGACGTCCACCTTGTGCTGGTCGCGGCTACGGCGCCAGAACCAGATCTGTTCCGCGTTTTCCGAGAGCCAGAGCGACCGCGGCGGCAGGTTCTCGTCGGGATACGTGAACTGCCGCGCGGTGAAGAGTCCCAGTTGCTGGTCCTTGAATCCCTTCACGTCGATCATCACCATGCGCGAGGCCGCGAGGTCGTACACTCCCACCTCGTGCTGTGCCACGCTTGTGTCGCCCGGCAAGTCGTACTTGTAGGTCTCCAACGTGGGGCGCTTGTTGCCCACCGATGCGATCACCCAGAGGTCGCCCACTTTGCGCCGGTCGTCGCGCCCGGCGGTGAACCGCTTGGAATCGCGCGACCACGAGATCTGCGCACGCTTGCGGCGGTCCTTGCTGCGATCCCTCTCGATGTCGGTCGATCCGAAGTCACCGGCGGACCAGCTGTAGTGCTCCACACCGTCGGTGGTGAGTCGCACCTCCTCGACCGTGACCTTCCAGTCGGCGCTGTCGGCCGCGGCTCCCGTCTTGGCGCGCCGCGCGTCGAGCACCTTCTGGTAGTCGGCGCGGCCAATGCGATAGAGGTCGTGCTGCCGCGCGTAGACGATGGTCTGGCCGTCCGGCGAAACGCTTGCCCAGGCCGGATGGTTGTCCGGTGCTTGCCAGTCGGGGATCTCGGTGAGCATCTGCGTGGTGACGTCGTAACGGAAGTGCCACACCTTCTTCCGTGGCCGCGGCGGACGTGCCGCCGCACGCCGCGTCTGCTGCGAATCGCCGCGCACCGCCTCGGCATCCACGATCACGGTGTCCTGCGACGATTCCACTTCGAACTCGAGCGTGTTGACGCCGGTGAAGCGGATCGCGCGGATCGGGAGATGCCTTCCGTCCCACGGATCCTTGGTGATGCGCGTGAGCTCGGCCGCGATGCGATCGTTGTCGAAGAGCTGCCGCTTGGTGCCCGTTACCGGATCGACGATCATGAAGCGCTTGCCCTGTGCGGTCTCCCACTCGTACCAGAAGCGCTCGGTGCCCTTGATCCAACGCGGCGTCACGCCGGTGGAGTAGACAAGGCGCCGCATCTTGTATGGCGCGAAGCGCGCGGCGAGGCGGTAGTTCGCCTGCGTCACGGTGGACGCATTGCCGTTCGCGCCGGAGGCGACGGGCAGCTGGGCGGGGGATGGCGCCGGCCAGACGAGGGAGAGGAGGGCGAGCGCGGTGACGGTGCGCAGGGCAGCGGGCGAGGACATCAGGTGGGGCTCCGAGGTTTCGGATTTGGAAGTGGGGGACTCGAAATTCTACGGCGAGGGAGTGCTGAGCGTTAGCGCACGGAATGCCGTGGACACTGCGCGACCGGATGGCGCGCAGCCCCAGGAAATGAGCGACGTTATCGCGCGACTGGCTCCGGCACGCTGCTACTGACAGAATGCCCGGATGGTCTCCGGGTTGGTCCGGCAACACCCACCGATCACCTGTGCTCCGGCCTGCCGCCACCGCTTGGCCATCGTCGCCCAGTCACTCCCGCCCACCCCGGTCCACCTGCGGTCTGCCCCATACAACTCCCCGCTGTTGGGGTAGACCAGAATCGGCTTCCCGGTCTCTTGCCGAGCCAGCCCGATCAGCGCTTCCACATATTGCGGCGGGGTGCAGTTCACCCCCACTCCCACCACCCGGTCGGAACCCGCCACCGCCCGCACCGCTTCCACGAAGCTGTCCCCGCCGGTCGTGGTCCTGTCGTCCTTGCAGGCAAAGCTGATCCACCCCGAAACTCCGGGGTACTCTTCCAACTGAGCAGCCAGCACTCGGCCCTCCCGGGCCGACGGGATGGTCTCGATGGCCAACAGGTCGGCCCCCGCCAGGGCCGCGACCGCGGTGCGGCCCCGATGCCACTCATGCAGGTCGGTGGCACTCCATCGGCTCTGATCGCCGTACTCGGCGCCGCCCGGCACCGCGGCGCTTCGCGGTCCCAGCGACAACGCGATGAGCTTCCTCCGGTCATCGCCCGTGGCATCCCGGTGCCGACGGCAACTCTCCTGGGCCAGCTCCACGCTGATCCTGAGCAGCTCGCCCAGCTGGTCCGGGTCGTCGCCGCAGGCCGCCAACCCTTCGGCCGAGAGCTGGTAGCTGGCGGTGATGAGGAGGTCGGCGCCGGCTTCGAGATAGGACCGGTGCACCCGGACGATGGCCTCCGGATCTTCGCGGAGCAGCCGAGCGGACCAGAGCGGGTGGTCCAGGTCGGCGCCGTGCCGCTCCAGCTCGGTGGCCATCGCCCCGTCCAGGATCAGGCGCCCTCTTTGGGCCAGAAGGGCACCCAGCGGATCAGGCTCGGCCCTCACGGTCGATTGCTCCAGGCGCGACAAGTTTGAAGGCCGAAATGCATTAAGTCGTCGACCGCTCAATAGGGACGAGTCACGCGCAATTCACGAGTAGGAAAACCTACCAAACAAATCCCTCGTTAGGCAGCTGGTGCGTCGCGCTGTGAACGGCGACGGCGATACCGGACGACACCGTATCCCAATGCGACGAGGACGCCCGTCCAGAGAACGGCCTCGCGCGAATGGAACAGTGCGTGCTCTTGGAGTTGCTGGAAACCTGCCGCGGATTCACAGTGGCGCTCCGTGGGATCCACGACGCGACCGCTCGCGGCGCACTGGGCTTTGGATGGCAGGCTAAAGACCCAACCGAAGCCGATGAACGCGCCGATGGTGAGGACGATGACTAGCCAGCGCACTTAGCCTCCAGAAGTGGAAAGTCGTCTACCTACCTTACGCCCGGCGTGCGCTTACCGCTTTAGCCACCCGTACTCCCACGTCCAGGGCATCTTCGTCTCGCCGAGAACGGTCCGCGCCAAGTCGGGGTACAAGCGCTCGGCACGAACGTCATTCGACAACATCACCACGCAACGCCGGTAGCGCTCCAGGCAAATGACCATGTTGCCGGTCCAGTCGTTGTGGCCGCCCTTGAACCACGCCGGCCCGCTGGCGTCCTGAAACGTCACGAGGCCCAAGCCGGCAGCGAGATTCACCGACGCGTACTCGGTCGCAGTGTCCGGCTGAAAAGTGGGGAACTGCGATGGCGACGCGATCGGCTTGACGCCGCGAACCAATTGGGCGCGTGCGTCGACGCTGAGGCCGTCGCCGCGGACGATACCGGCCCAGAGACGCGCCTGGTCGTCGATGTTTGTGTCCATGGAACCTGCGGCGCTCACGCTGCTTCGCTCGTCGTGCGGCTCTGACGAACCGTCGAGTCGAAAGCCGTCGGCCAGGTTCGCTGCGAAATCAGCGCGCCACTGCATGCCGGTGTGCGTCATGCCAAAGCGGTCAAAGACGCGCGTCTGCATTTCACGGCCGACATCGAGCTTGAGGCCCTGCTCAAGGATGAGCTGAAGGATGTAGAAGCCTTCGGCCGAGTATCCGTAGCGCGCGCCTGAGACGGAATGAAAACGCAGGCGGCGGCCCGGTTCGAGTGTGCGAAAGTTGGCGAAGCCCGTGGTGTGCGTCAGCATGACGCGTGGCGTGAGCGCGCGCCACCGATCATCGCTGGACAGGTCGTGATAGTCGTCGTACTGGGGCAGCGGTTTCGGCAGCAAGGTGGCAACCGAGGCGTCGAGATCCAGGCGGCCCTCGTCGACGAGCTGCAGGACCAGGTACGCGAACGCAGTCTTCGTCAGCGACGCGCCGTACATGACGGTACTGGTCATGAGAGGCAGGCGCTGCGCGTTCCGTACGCCGTACGCGGCGACGTGCCGGATCCTGCCGGAGTCGATCACCGCCAGCGCCAGACCCCGGACATTCTCGCGCTGCATCAGCCGCGCAACGGCAGAGTCCACGGTTGCAGCGCCAGGCACGACGTGTTGCCGCTCAGTTCGGCATCCGCCGATGAGCAGAAGCAGGAGAAGGGCGTACGGCGTCGCCGCGTTCGTCATGCCGCGATCAGCCGCGCAGGTTCCAGAACGCGCTGGTCAGACCGATGGAGCTGAGTAACGTCTCGGTCTCTTCCAACGTGTGCCGCCGCCAGTCTGGTCTCAATTTGTTCTTGTACCACCCTTCTGCGAGTCGCCACGCTTGGTCGGGCGTGATCGTGGCCCCGCGGGCGAGATCGCGTGCCGCGCACCACCGGTCAACGTGCTCTTCGTCACGGAAGAGCAGCATCGTGCTTCAGGTGAAACCAATGTTGTCCCACCAGTGATGGGCCCGAACCGCAAAATGCACGACGCCCTCGGTGCGGACCAGATGACCGTCGCGCACTTCGAGCGTCATTCCGACGCCACAATCGCCGCACGGTGCCGTGATGATCGCGTCGGAGCCGACGGCGGCCGCTATGCCGAGTGCGTCCCAGATACAGATGCCCCAGTACTGCTTGCCCGCTGCTGCAACGCGGAAGCCCGACGGCACAGCGCAAAACGGATTGGCCGACCAAATGTTGCCGTCATTCGGCGCGAGAATCAGTGCTTTCGCCGCGGCGAGTTCGTGCAGTGCGGCGCGAACGTCTGCCTCCGACCGTCCGAGCGCACGACTGATGTCAGGCGCTTGTGGCACCTGCCCGGTCGCAGCGGCCTCACGGAAGACGTGAATTCGAACGTCGCGGGCGAGTGTATCGAGATCCTTCGTGTCTTCGGTCATTCGATTCTCTCCGGACAGCTATTCGCCGGCATAACGCCCGCAATTCTGCTGCGGCGCGATCAAATAGTATGCGGCTCGCGAGCGGCGCGAGTGAGCCGCTTCAGCAGCCCGCGCCGACAGCAGCAATTGCCCGTTAGGCGCCGGTTGGATGATCTCGAATGCGCACACGGTCGGATTCGACAATCCACAAGCTCGACTCCACACGCTCAGTGGCCAGAGCCCGAATGGCCCCCTCAAGACAGCGAACACAGGCTCGAATGGATTGGTCAGTCGGTCGGAGGACAATGACGCCAGGCGACTTCGCTGGATCGTACCGGCGGGTATCCGCGAAATCGAGGTCCAATGTGATGAGGACGCGCCGTTCGACGTGGCACGCGAGGAGGAGACTCTCATCGTCCGCGCCGGCCAGATGCTCCTCGTGAACATCCTCGACGTCCCAGCCGCGGGCGACCAGCGGCTGCCGCGCCGTGCGCGGCATATTCTCATCCAGCTTGAAGCGCACCAGAACTACACCGGGACTGGTACAACGCGCTCGTGGGCGAGAGCTGCTGCGTAAGCGATCGCAGCTTGGATGTGTTGGGGCTTCAGGGAGGGGTACTCCGCCAGAATGCGCTCTGGCGTTTCACCGCCTGCGAGGTTGTCGAGGATCACGTACACGGGCACGCGCGTGCCGTGCATGCATGGCGTTCCATGCATGCGGTCAGGATCAATCCAAATGTGTTCGCGCCAATCCATTGAGGTAGTCCGTGGCGGGTTCATGAGAAACTAGCGAACGCCCGCCCAAGGCGCTCCCAGTCAGAGGGCGCGTTTCCGCCGGGCTGACCGCTGTTTCGGCAGGGAGGTCGGGACAAGCCGTCCGCGCTTGTCTACATGGCAGCGGACAACTTGTACCGTTCCCTCGAGTTGATTCTTGATGGTCTCCGCAGCGCGAAGACGTTTGAACAGGGTCGCATACGTTGGCTCGTTCATGCCATAGCAGTCTTCGGAGACGTTGTAGTAAAGCGTGAAACGGCGACTCATTGATCCGGCAAGGAGATATCGGGTCCGGTCGTCAGAATCTCGAATGCGCCGATCGAGTTCGCGGATCTGTGCCTGGGTCAGCGGCTCGACGTCCAGATCGGATGGCGGGGGTGAACTCCTGCGTCCGCGTCGGTGTGACAGCGGAGCGCCGCGTGAGGAATCGGGTTTCTTACTCATGAAATCAATGTCGTAACGTGCGCCTAACTTTCGTTATGCGGTGCCCGCGCTACGGCCCGCGCGGCACCGGAGCCGACGAGTGCCCCGCGACGATCCGCCATCCCGCACGCTCATGCTGCAGGGTCATAGTGATCGCACCGGAGAAGCCGAAGCTCACACCGGCCGAGTCTACGAACTGGGTTGCAAACTGGGCGGCAACTCCCGCGACGCCGGGGCCGAGCGGTTGGACCACCACGTCAGTGTACGCGGTCTTGATGCGCGTACCGACTGGCACGGCGGAGAGTGCCGTGCGGATCGCGGCCGCGCTGGCATAGCGGACCTCACCACTCTCCACAAAGCGAAAATCGGCCCGCTCGGAATAGAGCGCCGCGAGTGAGTCCCACTGCGCGTTCTCGGACAAGCGAGTGAAGTCAGCGAGGAACACGCGCGCACTATCGGCGATCGCGGCGGCGTGCTCCGCGCTCAGCTCGGCGCGCGGCTGAGCGCATGCGACCGAACCCAGCACGATCAGGATAGCGGCTTGTCGAGCCTGCATCTGTCGTTCCTCGTAAAGGTTCGAGGCCTCTGCATCCGCATAACGCCCGGAGTTTAGCCGCAGCGGCATGAAACAAGATGCGACTGGCGAGCAACGCGAGCCAGTCGCTTCAATGGCGCCGCTGCCGGCTACAACTCCTCGTTAGGCGGTGGGGCGAGAACGCAGCGTGGACTCAAAAGCGATCAGTTCGACTAGGGAGTTAGGCGGCTCATTCTACGACGCTCCGCCAGTACGGACACTGCCACACCCGCCGCCAGGATCGAGAGGATCACGGCGAGCAAGTACAGGTTGAAGTGCCTCCCGAGGGCGAGCTTGAGCCATTCGGCAAGCAACATCTTCACGCCCACGACGAGCAGAACCAGCGCGAGCGAAACCTTGAGGTATCGGAACTTGTTCATCATGTCGGCCAGCGCGAAGTAGAGTGACCGTAGGCCGAGAATCGCGAACACGTTGCTGGTGAAGACCAAGAACGGGTCGGCCGTGATGGCGAAAATGGCCGGGATCGAGTCGACGGCAAAGATCAGATCGGTCGTCTCGACCATGATGAGCGCCAGCGCCAGAGGCGTGAGGAGCAGGGTACCCGGCCGTGCCTTGTCCACGACCTCATCAGAGACCATCGGTGCGCCTGGGACCTCGCTCTCGAACGACTCCGGTCCACCGGCCCGGACGACGAAGTGCTCACCGTGGAACCGTGCGGTCACCGGGAAAAGGCGGCGCGTCAACCGAACGACGAGATTCTTGTTCGGATCGGTGTCTTCCGTCTTGAGAAAAAGCATCTTGATCGCCGTCAGGATCAGGAACGCAGCGAACACGTACAACACCCAGTGGAACTCGGCGATTAGCCTTGCCCCGACTGCGATCATTACGCCGCGCATGAAGAGAGCGCCGAGGATGCCCCAAAACAACACGCGGTGCTGATAGAGCGGCGGCACGGCAAAGAAGCCGAATACCATCGCGATCACGAAGATGTTGTCGACGCTGAGCGACTTCTCAACGACGTAGCCGGTCAGGTACTTCTCCGTCGCCGTTGCCCCGCTGTTCGTGAGCCCATCGACTGCGTCCACCATGGCGCCAAGGCCGAACCACTGGGCATCGTAGGCGAAGTACACGAACACGGAGAACGACAATCCCATGGATAGCCACACGGCCGACCAAGCGAGGGCCTCCTTGACGCTGACGACGTGGGCCTTGCGGTGGAACACGCCCAAGTCCAGTGCCAGCAGCAGCAGGACGAACGTGATGAATGCTATCCAGATCCACGTCACTCGATGTGTGCCTCCGTCATGGGTTTGAGCCGCCTAACGAAGCTGTAGGAAAAGCTGCGCTTGAGCTTGGTGGGAGGTGACCGAGAGCGCAACGGTAGAGTTATTGCGGTCGACGGACGTGTCATCGAGCGCAGTCTTCCGGCTGGTTCCCCTCACCACCGCAGACGCCATGGCCCGCTACAAGTACATCGACACACAGCCGCGGCTGGTTCCCATCGACCTGGCCCGGCAGTTCCTCCCCGGCACGTTCGAGCACGCAGTGAACCACCTGCTCGACCACGCGATCGACCTCACGGGCTTCGACGCCCGGTTCCGGAACGACGACACGGGGGCGCCGGCCTACCCGCCGGCGCTGCTCCTCAAGGTTGTCCTCGTGGCGTACGCGCACGGAGTGGTGAGCAGCCGGGGCATCGAGCGGCTGTGCCAGGAGCACGTGACGTTCATCGCGCTGTGCGGAGACCAGGCGCCGCACTTCACCACGATCGCCGACTTCGTGAGCACCCGGGGCGACGACATCGCTCGGGTGTTCGCGGCCGTGGTCGCGATCTGTGACCGGGAGGGCCTCATCGGGCGGGAGATGTTCGCGATTGACGGCGTGAAGCTCCCCAGCAACGCATCCAAGCGGCGGAGCGGGACGCGGGCCGACTTCGAGCGGCAGGCCACCAAGCTGGAGGACACGGCGCGGCAGATCCTGGCCCGACATCGGGCCACGGACGCGCTCGCGACGGAGCCACCGCTGGAGGAGAAAGCCCGCCGGCGCGTGGAGCGGCTGGAGCGGGACGCGACTGAGCTCCGCTCGTGGCTCGCGCAACATCCCGAGGACCGGCGGGGCCCCAAGGGCACGCTGCGCCAGAGCAACCGAACGGACAACGAGAGCGCCAAGATGGCGACCGGCAAGGGCGTGATACAGGGCTACACTGGTGCGGCGGCGGTGGATGCAGACCACCAGATCATCGTCGCCGCGCAGGCGCACGGGACCGGGTCGGAGCAGGAAGTGCTGCTCCCGATGGTGGACGACCTGCGCGCGCTGCTCGCGGACGCGTCGCTGGTCACAGCGGATGCAGGCTACCATAGTGAGGCCAATCTCCGCGCGTTGGAGGCGCGGCGCGTGGACGCTCTCGTGGCCGACCCTGAGCTGCGGAAGCGCGACGAACGCTTCGCGACCCAGGCGCATCACCGGGCGAAGAAGAACCCGCTGCACGACAAGTCGCGGCCCGAGCCGGCCGAGCCGGGGCGGTATCAGCCGAGCGACTTCATGTACGACCCTGTGGCGCGCACGTGCGTGTGTCCAGCGGGCAAGTCACTCTATAGAAAGGGGCAGAACCTGGTCGTGGGGTGGTACGTCGGCGAGATGTTCCGCGGGGCGAAGCGGGACTGCGTGCCCTGCGCGCACCGCGCGCGGTGTCTCCGAACGCCGGCGACGACGGCGGTGCGGAACGTGGCGTTCTTCCACGGTCGCGTGGAGCGGCCGCCATCGGCGCGCGTGGCGACGGCGTCGCAGCGAATGAAGGCGCGGATCGATGAGCCGGCGAACCGGGGGCGCTATGCGCAGCGGTTCGGCGTGGTCGAGCCCGTGTTCGGTAATCTCTGCCACAACAAGGGGCTCCGACGGTTCACCCTGCGGGGGCGGGCGAAGGTCGAGGGGCAGTGGAAGCTGTTCTGCCTGGTGCACAACATCGAGAAGTTGGCGCGGCTGCGGTTCGCAGCGTAGCGGATCGGGCGAAGCGGACTACGCGCCGCACGCCGCAGCGCTGGCCGTGCCATTCAGAAACCCTCAGGGCCGGCGCCGCGCGCGCTCACAACTGGCTTTTCCTACAACCTGAACGCCCGGAGTTTAGCTGCGGCGCATTCATATAGTAGCGGCAGGCGAGCGCAGCGAGCCAGCCGCATCAGTTGCGAGCGCCGCCAGCTACAACTCCTCGTTAGGTGGCGGCGACGCTGACCGTGACCGAGCGGAGCGAACTAATCGATAGGCGAGAACAATTGTCGCGGCGCCAAGGGCGCTCGCAGTCACGGTGCGCCAGTTGAACCCGGTGAGCTCCCCATAGCCAAGGCCATAGAGCGCGAGGTTCGCTAACATCGCGCCGGCCCAGGCAAGCACCATGCTGCCGAAGAACGATGAGCGCGGCCCTTTGGGGACCAATTGGCGCTCCAGCCAAGCGACAATTGCACCGATGATTACCCAGCCGAGTATGCCCATAAGTCTTGCCTACTGTATATGCGAGTCGGCCACCTAACGCCCGCAATTCTGCTGCGGCGCGATCATAACAATGCGGCAGGCGAGCGGAGCGAGCCAGCCGCCTACCGCAGCGGGCGCCGGGATGGTGTCTCACTCTTGTTGACACTCAAGTTCTACGCGGCATGTGATTCGTAGTCAATCGGCGCGCGATAGTCGAGCGCGGAGTGCAGCCGGTGACCGTTGTAGTACTGGAAATAGCCGCGGAGGGCGCGGCGGAGCGCCGCATCAGTCTCGTACGTGGTGCCGTGGAGCAGCTCGGCCTTGAGGGAGTGGAAGAACGACTCCATGTGAGCATTCTCGCCGGGGCCGTGGAGCGCCGAACTCTGTTGCACGCCCAACCGCCGCAGGCGATCGCGAAAGATCGATCCTGAGTACTCGGACCCGCGATCACTGTGGAAGATCAGGCGCGCCCCGATCTCTCGACGGCGCACCGCCGCGTTCAGCACGGCGCGCGTCAGGTACGTGCTGCGTCGGCGGGCGAGTGTCCACGCCAGAATGCGCCGAGAGTACTGATCCATGACGACGGCGAGGAAGCGCCAGCGGCCCGCCACCGGGATGTACGTGATGTCCCCGACCCACACACGGTTCGGCCGCCGCACCGCGAGGCGGCGGATGCGGTTCGGGTGCTGGTTGAAGAAGTGATGCGCTCCCGGATTCGCATGGTAGATGCGCGCGGCGCGGGCCCGCAGTCCCGCGCCCTGCATCAGGCGCATGACGCGGCGCCGGCTCGTCGCCACGCCATCGGCGCGCAGGACGCGCACCAGCCGCGGGCTGCCGTACGTCCCGTGGTGATCGCGGAACGCCCGGTGAATCAAGGCGAGCAATCTCCGGTCCTGCTCCGCATGTGCACTCGGCCGGCGTCGCGCCCAGGCGTAATAGCCGGCGCGGGTCACGTGGCAGAGCGCACAGAGTCGGGTCAGGGCGAGCGTGGCGCGCTGCGTGTGGATGAACGCGAACGCTTCACGCTTGGATCGGAACAGAACCGGATAGCTTTTTTTAGGAGCGCATGCTCCGTCTGGAGGAGGGCGTGCTCCCGCTCCAGCTGCTGCAGGCGCCGACTCTCGCGCTCGATCCGTGGCGGGACCGTGGCCTTCGACCGCCCTCGCAGTCGGCCGTCGCGCAGATCCTTCCGCCACTTCGACAACATGAACGGGTGGATCTCGAGCGCTGCGGCCACGGCCTTCACCTGGAGCCCTGCCTGCTGGCTCAGCTTCACCGCCGTGACTTTGAACTCCGTGCTGTACTTCTGAATCTTCCGCGGTCCGGATCGCGGCATGGACACCTCCCGCTCGTTAGGGAAAAGTGTCTACAAAAGTGAGTCACCTTCCGCCGCCAGCAGCAATTGCTCGTTAGACCGCAGGCGGGTACAGACCGGGGACATAGGTAACACCTTAGACCGGAGACATAGGTAACACTTTCCGGCATCGTTGGCCTCTTCGGAGGGCACGATGCCATGGAGTGAAATATCACCTATGTCGGAGCGTCGGCGG
>JANNRQ010000140.1:0-3737 GCA_031401495.1 Gemmatimonadota bacterium | reverse complement strand
CTCAGGACGACAGACGCTTCGCTCAGGACGACATTGAGGCGGATTACAGCGGCTTTCTGATGGAATCAACCGGGAGGGCGATGATCGGGCCTTTTCTGACGCTATCGCGCCCCAGGATCGTAGTCGAGTCGGCGGGGCCCGGTGTCGCCGCCGCTTTGACCGTGTCCGGCGCAGGCAACGCCACCGTCGAGTCTGCGCGAGGAGCTTCCTTGGCGCACGCCGCAGCAAGCACGAGCGCGATCATGGCGACTGTCCGTCTCCTCATTTTGCCTTCCGGAGCAGCCGCACATTACCGGTGCGGTCTACCGAGTAGAGCGGCCGCGTGTTGAGCCGTTCCCATCCCGGGACCATCGTCACCGACTGCGGCCCCAGCGCCCGCAGGCTGCTGGCAGCGACCGAGCCGGACATCGTGTAGTCGTCGTTGCCGGATGCGTTCACGACATACCCGAGGTCCTTCAGCGCTCCAATCGTCATCGAGCTGATTGGATGTTGGCTTGTACTGGAGGTGAAGAAGCCCGTCATCAGTTCCGCGCCAAAGGTGCTTTCTCGCCAATGCGAGTCCCTGGTGCCTTCGCCGAAGCTCGGATCCGACGGTTTCGGCGCACAGCTCGCGATTCCCAGGCAACCCTCAACGGGCACGCGCGTGGCACAGGTTGTTGTTCCTCCGACGGCGACGCAACCGGCTCGCCCCTCCGGTGCGTTGTACAGCGGATTGGTGGTCCCGACACTGTCGACGAAATCGCGACACGTCGGCGGCCCACACTGGCCGTTGTGGGCATGCCACAGTGCGCCGACGCCCAAGACGTGCAGCATCTCGTGCGTGATGATATCCAGGGCGGCGGTCGCGAAGGTGCCGAAGTCCGCCGCGTCAAACACCAACTGGCCGAGAATGGGCGTGTGTCCCGGAACCCGTACGAAACATGGACCTGCCGACCCCACGACGTTGCCGGGACCGTCGATCGCTTTTACAGTCGCGTAAATAACCAAGTCGTCGATCTGCTCGGTGAGTTTGGTGGTATTCGCGGACTTGTCGAGGCAACTGCTGATGTCCGTGTCGGACAGCGTCACCAGCGCCTCATCTCCGGTGACGATGCCCATGATGCGTTGCGCGGCCAGCGTGAAGAGCTCCTTCTGGGCCGCGGTCATCGCGTTGTCGTCGTAGAAGCGGACGACGATGTTGAACGAGGACGCCGCCGTGGCCGCGATGTCGAGCGAGTCCAGCGTACCTGACCGCACGCGGAGGACTTGGCCGCCGTTGCCGTTGGCGCTTTTGCCGACACGCCAGACCGGGGCGGTTGCCTGGCCCTGCGCGTCCGTCATCGCCGAAGCGGAGCCTGTGAGTGTTCCGCCCCCCATTGCGATGGAGAACGTCACGGTTTGGCCGACGATCGCGTTGCCGGAGGCGTCCGTGAGTTTCACCACAACGTTCGGGGAAATCACGGTGTTCGCCGGCACGCTGCGCGCGACCGGATTCACTTCGACCATGGACGCCTTCGGCGGCGGGCCGGAGGGCGCGTCCTTGCAGGATGTGAGAAGCCCGAGCCCGAGGGCCGCCGCACCAAACCGAGCGATGTTCACCAGACGTCCTTTGGAAACAGGGAATCGGAGCCGACGCGGAACGAAAGATGTGCGGGGGCAACCCGCAGGTAAATGCGGGTGGCCGCGTGTGTCGTGCGTTCCGTCACATTTCCATCATGACACTGCGAACCGGCCGCACCCTTAGAAAGAGTATCAACCCCGTCGGTGAGCGCGAACCGTAATGTGGTTCCAATCCCGCAGGCATTGCATGAATGGTGCCGCGGGCGCCAATGCCCGTAGTCATGCGCGCGCCGCGCGCGAAGTCGCGGATGTATCCCAGCGACAGCGCTGCGACGCGAAATGACTCGTCCGGTGGCACCGCGGCGAGTGCAAGTTCCTCTCCCGTGCGGCCAGTGAGTTCCGCTCGCGCCGTTACCGTGTTGGCGCCGAAGACGACTTGGGACTCGAGAAGCGTGGAGGTCGACCGCTCGCCCGCATGGCTGTTCGCGCCGACCACTAACGTGCTCGACCACAGTCCGTTCCGGAACGAGCGACCGTGCATCAGGCTGCCGACGGTGCGGTGCACCGCTTCGTCCGGGTGCAGTGATTCCGGGGACGCCAGGTATCCGAATCCGATCGTCGCGCTCCAGTTCTTGTTCGGGTTGGCGGTGAGCCGCGCCGAGTAGGAGTCGATGCGCGGCTGGTCCATGGCGAAGCGGCGCTCATCCGGCTCTCGCCCATTGAACGCGGACGCCTCGAGCTTCCAGCGGCGGGTGAACAGGCCGACTGTTGCGACGCCGTAGCTGATATGGGTGGCGTCCTGCCAGTGGTGACCCAGTGGCGCGGTGGGGTCGTCCATGGCGGACACGCGGTGCATGAACGCGACGGGTCCGAGCGCCGGCTCGCCGGAGGGTCCGGCGTAGAGCGACAGCGCCAGGTTGGACGTGATCGGGCGTTCATAGAGCGCGGCGACCTCCATCCAGAAATCGTGCGGGTGCTGACGATCGTACAGGAGCGCGCCCTTGTACGTCTCGCCGGTTTGCGCCAGCAGGGGATACCCGCGGTCTGTGACCGTCCACGGATCCAGACTCAGCATGGTGCGCGCCTGAAAAACGCCGCCAGCAAGCGGGCGGCTGGCCATGAGCATTCCCCAATTGAGCGACCCGAACTGACTGTCTCCCCGGGTGCCGGATTGCTTGTTGTACTGCGCAAACACAAAGCCGTGGAGCATCACGGACCAGGGGCCTCTGCTGAAGTGCCGCGACGGCAGGGACACGTCCTCCGGGATCCACGTGGTGCCCGAGCCCATGCGGTCCATGGAAATTCCCAGGGCGCCCGCGGGCATGTGCTGTCCGTGTCCTTCCATCTGTGAGAGCGCCGGGGTCGGCAACGCGAGCGCAATTGCGAGAACGGCCGGCGTGAGCCGCAGGCCAGAAAGCGAGTGCATGAGTTGTGGAGTGAGAGGCAGCCGGCCGCGATGCGCGGACGGGAAACACCGACGCGGAGTCGGGTCTAGCCTTTCGGGGGCGGCGGCTCGGGCGCCTGAAGCACCGAGCTCAGCGGCCCCAGGCGTGCGCGGGGCGCCGCGGCGCCATCCGGCTCCGATGCGGCTACCGCGACCTCCCCGCCGAACGCCATCGACATGCTGCAGGAGGAAATCGCGTCGCAGCACTGCGGCGGCGGGTCGTGCGGCGGCGGACTCGTGTGCTGCGATGCATGGCCAGCGTGTTCCTGCTCAGCAGCCTGATCAACATCGTGGCTCGGGCCGCAGGTGCGGTCCGTGCCGATGACGTTGAGGTTGAGCAGGAACAGTGAGGCCGCGAGAGCGGCGAATCGCCGGTGCACGCGAGAAGTCTAACTGTCGTCCTGAGCGCAGCGAAGGACCTCCTCGAACCCGAACTACAACCGTCTTGGATTCGGATTCGTCGGATCAACTAAGCGGATTTCCGAAATTGACGGCGGACCGACCAACAGCGACAACTGATTTCTTATTGTTTGCGATTCGTCGGATCAACGGCTCGGATCGAACGGATCAACGCGACACGGAACGGCTGGTACCGCGCGGAGTGCGGGTTCCGCTGAAGTTGCCCCGATTTGGTGGACACCTCAATTCTACCGGAGGAGGGGTCCATGGGTCGTCAGCCATTTCGGAAGCGGAAGCACTCGCCGGGATTCAAAGTCGAAGCCGTTCGATTGATGCAGCAGCGACTGGCGTCGGG
>JANNRQ010000139.1:0-26633 GCA_031401495.1 Gemmatimonadota bacterium | reverse complement strand
TTGCGCGCGGACGTCACCCACTCGGGCGCCGATGCGGCGCCGTTCGCGATGAAGCGCTGGAACTGGTCGAGGTACCGCTGCACTACACGCCCGCTGCGACGTGACTATCCACCAGCCAGTCGTAGCCCTTCTCTTCGAGTTGCAGTGCCAAGTCCTTGCCGCCGGACTTCACGATCTTGCCACCGGCCAGTACGTGCACGAAGTCCGGGACGATGTAGTTGAGCAGGCGCTGGTAGTGCGTGACAATGATGAATGAGCGGTCCTTGGCGCGCAGCTTGTTCACGCCATCGGCAACGACGCGGAGCGCGTCGATGTCGAGGCCAGAGTCCGTCTCGTCGAGGATGGCGAGCTTCGGTTCGAGGACCGCCATCTGCAAAATCTCGTTCCGCTTCTTCTCGCCGCCGGAGAATCCGGTGTTCACGGAGCGCTGCAGCATCGCCGGATCCATGTCCACGAGCTTGAGCTTGGACTCCACGATTCCGACGAACTCCATCGGGTCCACTTCCTCTTCGCCGCGCGCCTTGCGGATCTCGTTGTATGCGGAGCGGAGGAAGTACGCGTTGGACACACCGGGGATTTCGATCGGGTACTGGAAGGCCAGGAACACGCCGGCCTGCGCACGTTCTTCCGGGGGCATCTCGAGCAGCGGCTTCTGGAGGTACGAGACGGAGCCACCGGTCACCTCAGACGCCGGGTTGCCCGCGAGCACCTGCGCCAGCGTGGACTTGCCGGAGCCGTTCGGGCCCATGATCGCGTGCACCTCGCCCGGTTTCACGGAGAGGGAGATGCCCTTGAGGATCTCTTTTCCACCTACAGAGGCCTTGAGGCCTTTTATGTCGAGCATTGCGTGCTGATCTCTGGTCGAGTGTGCGATCCTTTCACGCGGATGACGCAGAAAAGGCGAAAAAAACAACTGCTTGGTTCAGGTTTGAGAAACCTCAGTACCCACTTCTGTATCAAGCTTTTGCAGCATTCGCAGCTTCAGCGTCATCTGCGTCATCCGCGTGAAAATGCCCTACCTCGGTCTATCCAACCGACCCTTCCAGGGTGATCCCGAGCAACTGCTGGGCTTCGAGCGCGAACTCCATCGGCAACTCCTTGAACACCTCTTTGCAGAACCCTGACACGATCATCGACACCGCCTGCTCCGCGCTCATGCCGCGCTGCTTCAGGTAGAAGATCTGATCCTCCCCGATCTTCGACGTACTGGCCTCGTGTTCCACGATCGCGTTCTTGTTCCTGACCTCGATATACGGGAACGTGTGCGCGCCGCACTTGTTGCCCACCAGCATCGAGTCGCACTGCGTGTAGTTGCGCGCGCCGTCCGCCTTGGGCGACACCAGCACTTTGCCGCGGTACGAGTTGTTGCCCTGGCCCGCGCTGATGCCCTTGGACACGATCGTCGAGCGGGTGTTGCGGCCCAAGTGCAGCATCTTGGTGCCCGTGTCCGCCTGCTGCTTGTTGTTGACGACGGCTACCGAGTAGAACTCGCCCACCGAGTTGTCACCGCGCAGGACCACCGACGGGTACTTCCACGTGATCGCGCTGCCGGTCTCGACCTGCGTCCACGAGATCTTGGAATCCTCGAACGCCATGCCGCGCTTGGTCACGAAGTTGTAGATGCCGCCTTTGCCCAACTTGTCGCCGGCGTACCAGTTCTGCACCGTGCTGTACTTCACCGTTGAACCCTTGAGCGCCACGAGCTCAACGACCGCCGCATGCAGCTGGTTCGTATCGCGCTTCGGTGCCGTGCAACCCTCGAGGTAGCTCACGTACGAGCCCTCGTCGGCGACGATCAGCGTCCGCTCGAACTGGCCGGTATCCGCCGCGTTGATGCGGAAGTACGTCGACAGCTCCATCGGGCAGCGCACACCCTTGGGCACGTAGCAGAATGAGCCGTCGCTGAACACTGCGCTGTTGAGCGCTGCGAAGAAGTTGTCGCTGTAGGGAACGACCGAGCCCAGGTACTTCTCGATAAGGTCCGGGTGCTCCTGCACGGCTTCACCGAACGAGCAGAAGATCACGCCATGCTTCTTGAGCTCGTCGCGCATGGTGGTGCCGACGGACACCGAGTCGAAGATCGCGTCGACGGCGACGCCCGCGAGCCGCTTTTGCTCCAATAGCGGAATGCCGAGCTTCTCGTACGTCTTGAGAATCTCCGGATCCACTTCGGACAGCGAACCCAACGGCGTCTTCTTCTTGGGCGCCGAGAAATAGCTGGAGGCCTGATAGTCGATGGGCGGGTACTTCACGTTGGGCCAGTGCGGCTCCTTCATCGTCAGCCAACGCTTGTACGCCTTCAAGCGCCAATCGAGCATGAATTTGGGCTCGTTCTTGCGCTTCGAGATCTCGCGGACCGTGTCCTCATTCAGGCCCGGCGCGATCGTGTCCGTCTCAATATCAGTGACAAAACCGGCCGCGTATTCACGGCCGATCAGGGCATTTATCTGCGTGGACATACCCGATAAAACTAGTCGGTTTTAGATCCCACGGCAAAATGGGCGGACTTCGCTACCGAGCGAGGACGGGCACCACGAAAAACCCAATAAGCGCCACGATCAGTAGCACAAGCGCGACCATGACAGCAGGATGACGCCATATGGGCTCCTTCCTTATGACCGCGGCCTTCACCGTGGCTCGCGTGGGGCCTTCCGTCTGGTCGATCGTGGTGGGCACGTCGCGCGTCATGATGAACATTTCGCCCGTCGGCGCCATCAGCGAGAACCGCAGGCTCGTGAACGCGATTTCGATCCGGTCGCCTTCGCACAGCACGTGCGTCGACTCGACCTCGACACCGTTGACCCGCGTACCGGCGGAGCCAAACGCGTTCAGCACGTACGACTCGCCCCGCTTCACGACGCTGGCATGCCGCCGCGAAATCACGGGGTCACGCAGGATGATACTGGCGCCAGCCCCGCGACCGATGTGCGTTTCGTCGCTCAGCGGATATGCCTTGGACCAGCGGTCGTCCACCAGCCAGGCGTCGGCATCAGACAGCGGTGGTGGTGTCATGCGGCCAGTTCTCGCATCGCGTCGCGCAGCAGCGACGCGGCCAGGTCCACCTTGTATCCGTTCTTCGAAAGCGGCTTGGCGTCATACAGCGCCCGTTCGGCCAGCGCGTTGACCGAATCCTCGTCCAGTCCGCCTGAGGCGACATCCTCTTCGACGGACTCGGGTACGCGCCACGGACGGGGAGACACGCCGCCCATTGCGAGGCGCACCGAACCATCTGCGCGCTTCACACCGGCGATGCTCGCAAGCGCAAAGTCCCACGCGCCGCGCTGGGTGAGCTTGCGATACAGCTGCTTGGCGCCCGAAGACGCGTCCGGGAGCAGAACCGCCGAGACGAACTCAGCCGGCTGGAGCGTGGTCTCCAAATCCATCCGTTTCGAAGGGAGTACGATGAAGTCCGCAATCGATTGAGTGCGGGTGCCTGTCGCCGAGGTAATCTCGACGTGCGCATCAAGCGCCAACAGCGCTACAGCGGGATCGGACGGGTGCACCATGTGACACGGTCCGGCGTCGAGGATCGCGTGGTGCTGATTCTCTCCGTCCTTCGCGGGGCAGCCACTGCCGCCGTTCTTGAGACACGTCACTCCACGGCGCAGGTACCAACAGCGCGGCCGTTGGCACAGGTTGCCGCCGATCGTGCCCATGTGCCGCAGTGCCGGCGATCCCACGGCGCCACACGCTTCGGCCAATGCTCCAAACTTCGCGCGCATTGCCGGGTCCGTCGCCAGATCGTTGATGCGCGCCGTAGCTCCAATGCGCACACCGCCACGCGCAGTCCATTGCAGGGCGTCGCCGCCCTCCAGTCCGCGAAGGTCCACCACGCTGACGGGCGCGACGAGGCCATCCTCAATGCAGGACAGCAGATCCGTTCCGCCGCCCAACGGAACCGTGTCGGCCGACGTCAAACTCCGGGCAGCGTCCGCGAGGGTTGAGGCCCGCTGATACGAGAAAGCGCGCACGGGGAAAATGTGGGTCTCCGCGTGCGCGCCCTGCAAGACGAACGGAATCGTTAGTGACCCGCTTTCGTGCCGCCGCCCGAGCGCCAGGTTGGGTCGGTCGGGTTCTTGTATGTGCGCTGGTAGATCATCGTGACCGACACGATACAGACGATGGCCAGAACGACGACGAGTCCGACGACTCCCCAGCCTTCATTTGTCTTGGCGGGAACGTGACGAGGCGTGTGATTCATGCGGGAAATATGTTCCAGAGCGCATGACGTTGCCAACCAGAACGGGTGCCGCCGGTGTCACATTAGCACGTAGCTTCTTCCTATAGATGGTGGATCTCCGAGAAGGGCTTCAGAGCATGCTTGGGCCGTCCTTCACCGTTGAGCGCGAGCTCACCGGGGGCGGCATGTCGCGCGTGTTCGTCGCCATGGATTCGGCACTCGGCCGCCGCGTGGTCGTGAAGGTTCTGCCGCCGGAACTGGCCGCCACGGTCTCCGTGGAGCGCTTCAAGCGCGAGATCATGCTGGCCGCAACGCTCCAGCATCCGCACATCGTCGGTGTCCTGAGCGCGGGCGAGATCGACGGCATGCCGTACTTCACCATGCCGTTCGTGGAAGGCGAATCAGTGCGCGTCCGCATCGAGCGCGAAGGACAATTGGCCGTGGGCCGGGCGGTGAGCATCCTGAAAGACGTGGCCCGCGCGCTCGACTACGCGCACGCGCGCGGCGTCGTGCACCGCGACATCAAGCCGGACAACGTGTTGCTGGCTGGCAGTTCTGCCACCGTCACCGACTTCGGCATCGCCAAGGCGTTGTTGGGCGCCCTCAACGACAGCGGTGTGCAGAAGGCCCCGGACACAAGCGACAAGCAGTCCACGACCACCACCGGCAGCACATCCTCCCTCACGCAACTGGGCACCACGTTGGGCACGCCGGCCTACATGGCGCCGGAGCAAGCGGCCGCCGATCCGCAAACGGATCACCGCGCCGACCTATATGCCTTCGGGATCATGGCGTACGAAATGCTCACGGGTCAGGTGCCGTTCAAGAGCAAGACGCCTCAAGCGCTGCTCGCCGCGCAGCTGACCGCGACGCCTGACCCCATCGCCACGCGCCGCGCTGACGTTCCCGTGGCGCTGGCGCGCCTTGTGATGCAGTGCCTGGAGAAGGAGCCCAACAAGCGGCCGCAGTCCGCGCGGGAAATTGCTGAACGGCTCGAACATCCGGACATGGTCAGTGGCGCGTTCGCCTCTGCGTCCATGGGCGCGGCCAGCGAGCGGCGCGGGATGTGGACGATTGCCGGAATCACGGCCGCCGTCGCAGTGGCACTCGCCGCGTGGTTCGGCACGCGGGGGAGTTCCGGCCGGGCGGACTCGATCGCCGCGGCTGCGGTGGCCGAACGCGCCAAGTCAATCGTCGTGATGCCGTTCGTGAACATCGGACGCGACTCGACCGATGACTACCTCGCCGACGGCCTCACGAACGACCTCATCAACGTGTTGGGTCGCGTGCCCGGACTGCGCGTGACGTCGCGGTCGGCGGCGGCATCGGCGCGCGCCAAGTTCTCGTCCAGTGAGGAACTGGGCACGGCACTGGGTGTGGGACGCGTACTGGAAGGCACTGTGCAGCGCGAGGGCAGGCGGCTGCGCGTCACCGCACGCGTCACCAACGCCGAAGACGGCTTCATGCTCTGGTCCGACATGTATGAGCGCGAACTCAAGGACGTGTTCGCTGTGCAGGACGAGATCTCCGCGTCCATCGCCGACGCACTTGGCGCCCAGCTGGGGGCCGCCCCCGCCTCGATCGCGGCCCGCGGCACCAAGGACGACGTCGCCTACGATGTCTACCTCCGTGGTATGCATTTCTTCGGGCAGCGTGGCCCGGCCGGCCTTCGCACCGCCCTCGATTACTTCCAGAAATCCGCCAAGCAGGATCCGGGGTTTGCGCACGCACAGGCGGGAATCGCCGCCGTGTACAGCGTCATGCCGCTTTACACGGGCATGTCGGCGGACTCCGCCTTCGGCCCCGGCAATGCGGCGGCATCGGCCGCGATCAGGCTCGACAGCACGTTGGCGGAGGCGTACGCGTCGCGGGCCGTGTTGCTCAGCGGTCAGTGGCGTTGGGCCGAGGGCGAGCGCGACTACGTGAAGGCAATCGCGCTCGATCCCCGCTATGCGTCTGCGCAGCAGTGGTACGGTGAACAATTGATGGCGCGCGGCCGGGTGCGCGAGGCCGTCGCATACCTGAAGCGCGCCGCGGAGCTGGAACCGCTGTCGCCCGTCGTGGCCAGCTCCTACTCCATGGCGCTCGCCATCGCCCGGCGCGATGCCGACGCGCTGGTGCAGGCGCGTCGCGGACTCGAGATGGATTCGTCGCTCTTTGTTCCGCGCCTCGCGCTCGGGATCGCGCACCTCATCGCCAAGCGCAATGCGGAAGCGGTGAATGAGCTTGAGAAGGCGCTGGCACTGAGTGGCAACTCTCCACACGCACTTGCGGCGCTGGGCTACGCGTACGCGGTGAACGGTCAACGCAACAGCGCGCAGGGAATCGCGGCTCAATTGGAGCAGCGGGCGGATCCGGATTCGCGCGGCGCGCTCGGCCTCGTTCGGGTTGGGCTCGGCGACACGGCGCTGGCGCTTGCCGCCCTCGAGAGCGCGGCCAAGGACCACGCCCAGTTCCTCGCCGCGTTCTCGCTCAGCGCGCCGCTGTACGATCCGGTGCGATCCAATCCGCGCTTCGCGGGTATTCTGACAGCAATAGGGCTCACCCCGTAGCCCCGCGTGACCCGCGGCAATGTTGCCCGGGCGGCAGTTGCGGCGTCGGATATCAAACGATGCCACCCCTCAGTGCCATGATCCGTCGCCTCATCCCGCTCGCCTTGTTTGCCGTCGCTGCCTGTTCGCAGCGGTCGCCGTGGCGCGTTGTGGACGCGTCTCCCATGACCTCCGCAACCGCGCCAGCCTCAACGGGCGCCCCGCGTCCTGCTCCCGCGATGCCGACGCCGTCAGTGGGCGCCCCAAGGCGGGCCCCGATTGCGCTGTCTGCCGTGGCCGCGGCGCCGTCCGTGACCGCGCCCATGGACGCGACCGAAGTCGCGCACCTCAAGGGCATCCTGTTCCCGGTGGGCGGCAGTCTCGACAGCACGCGTCTGGACGACTCGTTCGATGCGTCGCGCGATGGCGGCAGCCGCAAGCACAACGCCATCGACATCATGGCGCCGCGTGGCACCGCTGTCCTGGCCGTGTCGGACGGGCGAATCCTGCGCCTGGCGAAGAGTGCAAAGGGAGGGCTCACCTTGTACACCACTGACCTCAACGACCGCTTCGTGTACTACTACGCGCACCTGGACCGTTACAACCCCAAGATCTACTCGGGCAAGCCGCTGATGCGCGGCGACACGCTGGGCTACGTGGGCACCACCGGCAACTCACCGGCAAACCTCCCGCACCTGCATTTTCAGGTCATGCGCATGGGCGAGAACGGCAGCTACGTGAACGGCACACCCATCAACCCGTACCCGTTGTTGCAGGAAAAGTCGGGCGACAAATGACCCTGCGTTCCAAGGAGCGCGCGGCATTGCGCGCTCAGGCGCACCACTTGAGCGTGACAGTGCACATCGGACACCAAGGGGTGACTGACGCCCTCCGCCAAACGCTCGACGAGTCGTTCGCCAATCGCGAACTCGTCAAGGTCCAGTTCTCAAAGAACTCGGACGTCAAAGCCAAGAAAGCTGCGGACGATCTCGCGGCGCTCGTTGACGCCGAAGTCGTTCAGGCTATCGGCCGGACGGTGACCTTGTTCCGTTCTCGGCCGCGTCCATCGGACGCGGATTAGGTGCTCGGCCGCGCCTGACGGCGCGGATGCTTCGTGGCCCACGACCAATCCGGCGCGTGCGCCGGCCGAGCACGTCAATCCGAACGCGCAGCGTTCGGCCGAGCACGCAACGCTGACAGGATCCTCCAGGGCGTGAGGGGGATCTCACTCACATCAACCCCCAGGGCATCACACACAGCGTTGCAAATGGCCGGCGCAACTCCGATGATTGGCGGCTCCGCGAGTCCTTTGGCGCCCGTGTGATTGGCCACCGTATCTGCACCGGGCACGAAGAACGCTTCGATGCGCGGCAGGTCGCTCAACGTCGGGATCTTGTAGTCGTGCATTGATGCATTGAGCGGCACGCCGGTGGCCTCGTCCAGTGAGCGCTCCTCGAACAGGGCGTATCCGAGCCCCTGAAGGATGCCGCCCTCGAGCTGGCTCTCGGCGAGCCTCGGGTTGATGATGCGGCCACTGTCGTGCGCGGCAACGAAGCGCAGCACCCGTACCAGTCCGGTCTCGATGTCCACCTCAACTTCAGCGAACTGCGCGCCGAACGCGAAGATCGCCGTGTCGTCCGGGTTGGGGCCGCGGCTGCCGGCGCCGAGGATCATGACGTTGCCAAGTTCTTCCCCGATCATGGCAAACGTCATCTCGCTCGTTTTGCCGTTGCGTGCAGAGATGACGCTGTTGCGGCAATCGAGTTCGCTCGCAGGCACGCCCATGATGGCCGACGCGGCGTCGAGAAGCTTCGTCTTCGCATCCTCGGCGGCCATGCGCACAGCCGGCCCGACGGACGCTGTCGTCATCGAGCCCCACGAGTTCCCGGTGTAGGGAAGGGTCTCAGTGTCGCCAAGCACGGTTCGCACGGCGGCGATGTTGGCGCCGATCGCCTCGGCTGCGATCTGGGCGAGTACGGTGCGCGCGCCAGTGCCGAGGTCCTGCGTTCCCGTCAGGACCTCGACAGTACCGTCCGGATTCAGCCGCACACTCGCATAGGCGGGAGGGCCGCCTCCAGCGCCCCAGCAGAGTGAGGCCATGCCGCGCCCCCGTCTGAAACGGGCGTTCTCGGCGGCACGCTGCGCGCGCCGATCCACGTGCTCGGCGGCAGCTTCGCTGCCGATTTGTCGTGGTTTCGTGTTCCAGCCGAACCGCTGTGCACCCTGCTCGTAGCAGGCTTCGAGTTGCTTGTCGCTATAGGGGCGATTCTTCTCTTGATCCTTCTTTGCGAAGTTCTTCCGACGGAGCTGTAGCGGGTCCAGGCCGAGTTCGCGCGCGAGCACATCCATCGCGCATTCAAGCGCGAACGCGCCCTCGACGTGCCCCGGCGCGCGGAACGACGCCATCGCGCCTGTGTGCGTGTATACCGCGGTTTCAGCGGTGCGCACGTTGGGACAGGCGTACATCTCGTGGTAGATCTTGGCGGGTCCGGCGAACCAGCCGCCCGTGCCCATCATGACCTCGCCTTCCATCGCGACCGCGGTGAGTGTGCCGTCCTTCTTTGCGGCGAGTGTCACGCGTTGGATCGTGGCCGACCGGTTGCCGGAGTCGACTTGCTCTCCTTCGCGATCGAAGACGCAGCGCACCGGCTCGCCGGTCTTTCGTGAGAGCGCAGAGGCGATGTAGGCGGCGACGGAGGCGCCGTTCTTCGCGCCGAATCCGCCACCCATGTAGTCCTTGATCACGCGCACTTGTGATTGCCTGAGGCCGAACGCCTTGGCGAGATCGTTGCGCGTGTTGAAAATGCCCTGCGTTGACTCCCACACGGTGAGTTTGTCGCCGGACCAGTCGGCCACCGCGCCGTGGGGCTCCATGCATGTGTGCAGCTGGGTGGGCGTGCGGTATTCGCGCCGCACCACGACATCGGCGGACTTGATGCCCATGCCCACGTCGCCGCGCTGCTCGACGCGTGGGCTGTCTTTTCCGGTATTGCCGAACTTGCGGACCTTCGGTGCGTCGGGTCGCAGCGCGGCTTCGATGGTCACCGCGTGAGGCAGCCGCTCGGTCGTAACGACGATGGCGCGTGCCGCGCGCTCGGCGACTCCGCGCGAGGACGCGCACACGGCGGCGACGGGTTGGCCGACGTGCCGGATCCATGGATCGAACAATTGGCCGCCGTCATACTTGATGCCTTCCGCGTCGTCGCGCAGGAGCACTGCGGTGACGCCGGGCAGCGCCATGGCCTTCGCGGTATCAATGCGGGTGATTTTCCCGTGGGCGATGGGCGCGCGCACGATGACCGCGTGTTGCATGCCTGTGCGCGCGACATCCGCGGAGTAGATCGCGCGACCTGTGACCTTCTCAATCGCGTCCATGCGGGGAACGCACTGTCCCACGATCTCGAGTGGCGTGTCAGCGGTCCACGGCTCGGGCTCGAACGCTGGTACCTCGACGACGCGTGTCTCCGAGCGCCCCTCGACCTCGACGGTGGTGGCGACGAAGCGTTTCTTGCTCATTTGGCCTTCTGCATGCGCTGCGCCGCTTCCTGCACGGCGAGGACAATGCGCGGGTACGTGCCGCAGCGGCACAGATTGCCGCTCAGCGCCGCACGGATCGCTGGTTCGTCCGGGGACGGATTCTCCGACAACAGCGCGGCTGCGGCGAGGATCTGGCCCGGCGTGCAATAGCCGCACTGCACTGCGTCCTGCGCGATGAACGATTCCTGGAGCGCATGAAGCCCGTTTGCGCCGAGCCCCTCGATCGTAGTGACCTGGGCGCCTTCGCAGCCGGCGGCGACCGTGATACAGGAGTACACTGGGCGCGTGACGTCCTTCTCGCGAAGCAGCACGGTGCACGCGCCGCATTCGCCGCGCCCGCACGAGAATTTCGCGCCGGTCAGACCGAGGCGACCGCGCAGGACTTCGAGGAGCGACTCGTGGCCCTTGAGGTCGATGTCGTGCTTGGAGCCGTTGACGCTCAGTTGCATCAGTAACTGGTGACTGGTGACTGGTGACTGGTGACTGGTACCTGGAAGTGCGAAAGACCAGTCACTAGTCACTAGTCACCAGTCACACACCGTTACTATCTTACGCCGCGCACCAAACGTCGCCCATCCAATGCCCTACGTCATTACCAAAGCCTGCATCGATACCAAGGACCGCGCCTGCGTGGACGTGTGTCCTGTGGATTGCATCTATGAAGGGCCGGAACAGTTGTTCATCCACCCCGACGAATGCATCGACTGTGGTGCGTGCGAACCGGAGTGCCCGGTCACCGCGATCTTCCCTGAAGAGGATGTCCCCGGCGACATGAAGGACTCCATCGCCCAGAACCGCGACGTCTTCACGAGCGCAACGCCGCCGGGCAAGCCGCAACGCGGCTGAGCTGATTGGCGGCTACGGCCGCCAGGAGATGCGCGTCTTTACCCAGAACGCAGCGCCGAGCGCGATGTACTGCGCAAACGTGGCCATCTCGCTGCGCAAGGCTTCGCTCCAGTCGTGCTCACCTGACGCGATGACCGCCGGCGGGTTGGCCAACCAACGTGGTGTGCGCGCTTTGTAGGTGACGTACTCCGCGCCGAAAGTGGATTCCAGCACACCCTCTTCGTAGCGCACGATCAGCGAGTACTCGATCGCGAAGATCACCATCGCGACCGGCAGGAACCACAGCACGCCGGATCCGATCATGAATCCGACCCAGATGAGCAGGTTCCCGACGTAGAGCGGATTCCGCATCCACGCGAAGATCCCGTAGGTCACGAGACGCTGCACGGCGCGCGAGCGGCGCCGGGTGACGGAGCCCGCCGCCGCGACGCCAGCCAACCGGATCAGCTCGCCAAGCACGATCACCGCCGAGCCGATGAGCCAGCCCTTGACGGTCTGGACGCCGGGCGCGAACAGCGGCACGGCGAGAAACGGGACGGGCAGCCAGCCGCGGTGGCGGAACAGTACCGCACCAATGCGCGCCGACTGGGAGCTCTCTGCGGCTGATACCTGAGGCGAAGACACGATGGGAATCTAAGATCCTCAGGTATACGTGAGCGTTCCCAGGAATTCCGTGAGGACGTGATTGAACGCCGCCGGCCGCTCCAGGTTGGCGAGGTGACCCGCCTGCGCAATCACCTGCAGGTGACTGCCCGGAATCGCCTGGTGCATCGCACGCGACTCCTTCACCGGCGTAGGCACGTCCTCTTCACCGACGACGACGAGTGTCGGCACCGTGATGTCTTGAAGCAGCGGCGTCGAGTCAGGTCGCGTCATCATGGCTTCCAGGGCACCCACGATCGCTCCGGGTTTCGTCTGCGCCATCATGCGGTGCACCGCGTCATACGTGTCGGGCTGCGTTTCGCGCGTCGTCTTGCCGACGAGACTCGGGATCTGGAGGTTCGCCACGGCGGTCGATCCCTCGGTGCGCGCGAGCTGAATCAGGTTCCTGCGGCGCTCACGCCCGTCGTCAGTGTCTGCGCCAGAGCGTGTGTCCGCGAGCACCAGCGCGCGACTCCGGCCGGAATGGCGCCGCCACATCGCGAGCGCTGCGTACCCGCCCATCGAGCATCCGACCACGACCGCTTGTTCGATGCGGAGGTGGTCGAGCAGTCCGGCCATGTCGTCTGCGTACTGCTCGACGCTGAACGGACCCTGTAGCGCGGACTCGCCGAAACCGCGCAGGTCGGCGGCCACGCAGCGACACCGCTCCACCAAGGCGCTCACCTGCGGCGCCCACATGGTGCGGTTGAGCGGGAACGCGTGAATGAAGAGCACCGGCTGTCCGGTGCCCACGTCGTCGTAGGCGAGGTCGATCCCGTTGACGACGGCTTTCACGCCAGTAGCCGCCCGTCGAAGGTGAGCCAGAACAGCGTGCGCTCGCCCCCGGACTGCGCGTGCGACACGGCCGCTGCAAACGCCTTGCGGCTGTACGTGTCATCCAGCCGGATGCCGGTGAACTGCAACGGGCGTTCATCCGGCGGCTCTGCCAGCGGCTTGCCGTATTTGCCGGCGTAGAACGCGTGTTCGATGTTGAGATCCAACTCGGTAACCCTGGGCACCGTGGCGCCGGTGTTCCGCTCGATGAACCGCGCTGTTTGCCGCGCCAGCGCGAGCATTCGGCTCAAGCGGCCGATTGCCTTGGGAACGACCCGTACGCCGACAACGCGCGTGGACACGCCGGCGATGCGAAACCCGAGCGCCAACCCAGCCGCGGTACCGCCGGTGCCCAGCGGCACGAACACAGTGGCAGGCAGTTCGCACTCGCGTCGGGCGACCTGTTCCACCAGTTCCAGGGCGGCGTTGGCGTGGCCCAGAAGCGCGAGCGGCGTCGCTCCTCCCGCGCCAATCCACTTCACGCCCGGGAGCATTCGCAGGGACGACGCCACCGAGTACGCGGCGGTGACCCAGATGGCGTCGAACACGGTCCCGGCGCGCGCCAAACGCGCGTCCACGCGGCGCGCGGCGTCGTTCATGCGCTGGTTCCAGCGGACGATGGTCGTCCGCGCGCCCAGCTGTTTCGCGCACAGCGCCGTCGCGAGGCCATGTGTCGATCCGCGCGGGCCCACGGTGAGCACACGCTGGCCGGGCCGCACTTCGCCCAGCAGCCACTCGAGTCCGCGCACTTTGTTGCCGCCCACGCCGACCGCAGAGAGGTCGTCGCGCTTGATCATCAGCGAGCCGAACGGAAGCTGCACCGTCTCGACAGGCGTCGGAAAGTGTCCGAAGTTCGCGCGCGGAATCTCTGCGAGCGCCGGATAGCGCCGCAGCAGCGGCAGCACTGACTGCGGGGGCTGCGGCTCCGGCCGCGTCATCCCGTTCTTGGTTCCGGCGGCTCTCCGGGCGGCATCGACTCCGCGAGCACCAGCACAGGTTCGGCTTCGATGAACAGCATCCTGTAGCCGACGAGCGTCGCTGCCAGCAGTGGGACCGCGACCATCAGGCCGAGGAACCCGAACAGGATCGTGAGCAGCGCTTGACCCAGGATCGTGAGCACCGGCGGCACGTCAACACCGCCCTTCATCAGCAGGGGAATCAGCACGTTGTTTTCGACGAACTGGATGCCGATGTACGCGATCGTCACGGCCAGCGCCTTTTCCGGCGAATCGAGGAACGCCATTGCGATCGCGGGCAGCGCGCTAATGAGTGGGCCGATCGTCGGAACGAACTCCAGGAGGCCCGCGAGCATGCCGAGCGCGAACGCGGACTTCACCTGCAGGATCGAAAGCACGATTGTCGATACGGTGCCGATCGTGACCATCGCGATCAATTGCGTCACCAACCATTTGCGCAGCACGGTGGCGATGGCGCTCAGCACTTCGCCCGCCCGCGTTCGCTTGTCCCGCGGAAACAGCAGCATCAGGCCCTGCCGGTACTGCTCCGGATTGGCGCCGATGTAAATGGCGAGCACCGCGACCAGAAACAGTCCGGCGATGACCGCCGCGGTCTGCGTCAGGAACGGGAACACATACGGCGTGACCTTGGTCGCCACGTTGGCGATGTTCTCGCGGATCGTCTGGGCGGCCCGCGCTCGGCCCAGTGAGTCGCCCTCCGCCGGCAGCAGCTGGAAGCCGCGCTTGTCCAGCCAATGCGTGGCGCGGTCCACCGCTTCGGGGATGCGGGTCTTGAGCTCGACGGTCTGCTGCCGGATCGCCGGGGCCAGTGCCGCGCCCACGCCGAACAGCATGAGCAGGAAGAGCAGCACGATCGCCACCGCGGCAAGGACTCTCGGAATCTTGAAGCGCTGGAGTGGAGTCACACCCGCGTCCACTGCCAACCCGAAGAGGACGCCCAGAAAGGCAGCCAGTACGAGCGCGTTCGCGAACCACAGCAACTGCGCGACGAAGTACAGGGCCAAAAGGGCCGCGGCAGTGCGAAACGTGTCCTGCGCCCGCGTGGTGGTCGATGTCATCGGCTTCAAGTTTAGCTTCAAGCGCAGAGCAGGAGCCAGAGGAACACGATGCCCCTTGAGCTGATCGACAATTCGAAGGTCGCGGCCGGCGCACTGGGCGCGATGTCCGGCGTGCGCGAAATCGCCGTCGACACCGAGGGCGCGAGCTTTCACCGCTTCGTGGACCGGGTGTACCTGCTGCAGCTGAGCACGCGCCAGGTGTCCGCCATCATTGACCCGCTCGCGGTACCGGCTGAGTCGCTCTCGCCGCTTGGCGCATTGCTGGAGAGCGCCGACGTGGAGACCGTGTTCCACGATGCCGACTACGACCTGCGCCTGCTGCGCCGTGACTACGGCTGGAAGGTCCGCCGCATCTTCGATACACGCATCGCGTCGCAGTTGTTGGGCACGCGCGCTTTCGGGCTCGCCGCGCTGCTGGAGAAGTACTTCGGCGTGAAGCTCGACAAGAAACACCAGCGAGCGGACTGGTCGATGAGGCCGCTGCCGCGCGACATGCTGGAGTACGCGGAGCTGGACACGCGTTACCTGCTGGAGTTGCGCGACCGGATCAAAGAGGAGCTGGAGAAGAAGGGGCGCCTGGCATGGGTGCGCGAGGAGTGCGACCGGCTCGAGGAGACGAAGTGGTCCGACGAGGAGCCCGGATCAGGGTTCATGAAGATGAAAGGCGCACGCGATCTCAGCCGCCGGGAGCTTGCGGTGTTGGGCGAGCTGTATGCCTGGCGTGACTCCGTCGCCAAGGATCTGGATCGCGCGACGTTCCGAGTCATTGGCAACGAACAGCTGCTGGAACTCGCGCACACAGTGCCGGCCACGCCGAGGGATCTGGGCCAGACGAAGGGTGTTTCGCGTGGACTCCTGGACCGACGCGCCGCCGAGATGCTCGAGGCGATCAAGCGTGGGCTCGCGGTGCCGGAGGCGGACCTCCCGATGTTCCCCAAGGCGCCGCGCTGGGACCGCGACCCTCACTTCGACGAGCGCGTCACGAAGGTGAAAGCCGTACGCGACGAGGTGGCGGCGAAGCTGGACCTCGACCCCGGCGTCTTGTGCGCGCGTGATCGGATGGAGGCCGTGGCCCGGAAGAACCCGCAGTCGCCGGAACAACTCTCCGAGATCCCGGAGCTGCGTCGCTGGCAGGCTGAGGTGCTTGGGCCGGGGTTTCTCGCTGCGCTGAAGAAGTAGGGTCGATCCTAGATGCCCATGTACGCTCGAACCTTTGGTTCGATGCGTTCCGGCGTCCAAAACGGCTCCCACACCAGGTTGATCACAACCTTCCCGACGCCTGGCATTGTCTTGATCATGTTCTCGGCGTCGGTCATGATCTGCGGACCCGCGGGGCAGCCGGGCGACGTGAGTGACATGTCGACGATGACCTTGTTCGCCTCATCCACGCTGATCGTGTAGATGAGCCCGAGGTCGACAATGTTGAGGTTCAACTCAGGGTCCTTGACCTTGCGCAATGCCAGCCGCACGGAATCTTCCGTGAGGTCGGTCGCGGGGGCGCCTGTGTGCTCGGTGCCTTCCAATGCTGCGGGAGGCGTGGTGGGATCGGAATCGGAAATCATCTAGTGGCGGGAGCCCAATAAGGAGGGCGCAGTGAGAAAAATACTCTATCGCCGCGTGATTCTGGCCGCCCTGGCCGGACTCTCCATTCCGTCCCTCACAGCGGAGTCGCAGGGCGCGGCGCGCAAGCCCGCGACTGGTTGGGAGCGCGTTGGCATGCCTGCGTTCAACTACAACTCCGACGAAGGGGTCGGGTACGGCTTGCTGGCCGAGATCTACAACTATGGTGCCGGCCTCACGCCGTACAAGTTCACGATCCAACCCATTTTCTTCAGAACGACCAAAGGCCGTCAGGACGTGGTCGTGTTCTTCGACGCGCCCCACGTGCTTCCGGGCGGGTGGCGATTCGACGTCACCGTGGCGCGCGAGCGACAACTGGCGCAGTCGTACTATGGGGTCGGAAACACGTCTGTTTACGACAGCACTCTCGAGATTGGCCTGAACCCGTACTACTACCGGTACGGCAAGACACAGACGCGCGTGTATACCAACCTGCAGCACCGCATCGGGAATTCGTCCGCGCGGTACTTGTTCGGCTACGGCCTGGCGCGCGTGACGACGGACGCGGTGCCGTTCGACTCGGGCACGACCTTGTTCGCTTCCCATTTCCCGACGGCGCAGGAAGGCACCATCGGGTTCGTACGCACGGGCATCGTGTGGGACACGCGCGACCGCGAGAGCGGTCCCACCAGGGGCACCTGGGCCGAGCTCCTGGCACAACGCGTAGACCGTGCGTTCGGCGCGACGGACGAGTACACGCGCGTCTCGGCGACCGTGCGCCAGTACGTGCCGATCCGGCACAATCTCGTTGCCGCCGTGCGGGTGCTGGCGCAGCAGACCAACGGCGACATCCGCGCGTTCGACATGAGCACGCTCCAGTCCACCTACAAGAATCAGGAAGGGTTGGGCGGCAACAACAGCGTCCGCGGAATCGCGCGCAACCGGTTCATCGGAAAGGGCGTGGCGCTGGCGAACACCGAGCTGCGCTGGAAATTCAAGGAATTCTCATTGCGCGGAAAGCCGGTGTTCCTGCTCGCGAGCGCGTTCGCGGACGCGGGCCGCGTGTGGCAGAACGCGATCCAGGTCGGCGAACTCTTCGAGGACCTGCACACCGGCTACGGCGGCGGCCTTCGGATCGGGCTCGGTCCCAGCTTTGTCGTGGCGTTCGACTACGGGAAGTCCAAGGAGTCGTCCGCGCTGTACATCGGCCTCGGGTATCTCTTCTAGCTCATTGTGTCTCGCGTGGGCGACGCTTCCACGCGGATGACACGAATGACGCGGAAAAGGCAAGATCGTTCAAGGCTGCCGCAGTTTCCGTGTCATCCGCGTCATCCGTGTGAAAACGAATTCCGCAGGAGACCTCCTCCGCGCTAGAAGCCCGGTCCGGCTTTGGGCGCAGCGGTTGTCGCGGTCGCTCCCTTGGTCGTCGCCGACGGCGTTTTGGTTGTCGTGACGGCCTTCGTGTTCGTCTTGGTCTTGGTCGACGACTTCGGACGATAGCGGCGCGTACGCACGGGGCGGTTCCACCCGGATGCGCGGTCGGCGCGGAAGCTCGCCGGCATTGCGAGCGGCCCTGCTCCAAAGTCGCGCACTGAGAGCGCCGCGATGTCACACACGTCGTTGCGGATGTCCGCGATCACCTTGGACGGCCGGCGCACGCGCGCGGCGTGCACGCGGTTCGTCAGCAGGATCACGAACAGGTCGCGATCCGGATCGATCCACATCGAGACGCCGGTGAACCCGGTGTGCCCGAACGTGCGCGGACTGAGGTGCTTGCCGCAGCTCGCGTCGCCGCCGCACGTGTCCCAACCCAAGCCGCGTGTGCCGTTCTCTTCTGTGCGAGCCGTGAACAGGGCCACGGTGCTGTCCGCAATGAGTCGCACGCCGTTGATCTCGCCGCCGTTCAACATCATCTGCGCGAACACCGCGAGGTCCGACGCCGTGCTGAAGAGTCCGGAGTGGCCCGCGACGCCGCCGAGCGAGTATGCATTCTCGTCGTGCACCTCACCGCGCAGCGGATACCCGCGCGGCGGAGAGACCTCGGTGGGCGCGATGCGGTCGCGCAGCGTCCAGTGCGGACGGAACGTGGTCTCGCTCATCCCAAGCGGCTCGAAGACCTGGTCGCGCAGGAATACGTCGAGACTCTTCTTCGAAACCGCTTCAATGACGAACCCGAGTATGTCGGCGCCGATGTCGGAATAGATGAGGCACGCGCCCGGTGAGCATTCGAGCGGCGTCGCGAGCACCATGCGACGCGCGTCTTCCGGCGACCACGCCGTGCGCCAGAGTTCCTTCGCTGCCGGCAGTCCAGAGCGATGCTCCAGCAGGAGTCGGATCGTGATGTCGTCCTTGGCGCCGCCGTGGAACTCCGGCAGGTATGTCGACACGGGCTCGTCCAGCTTCACTTTGCCCTGGTCGTACAGGATCATGATCGCTGTGGTCGTTCCGACGACTTTCGTCAAAGACGCCAAGTCGTAGATCGTGCGCTCTGCAACCACCTTGGTCCGGTCGGCGTAGCCCAGAGTGCCGAATCCCTTTTCCACCGCCGTCGCGCCGCGCCGCCCGACCACGACAACGCCGCCCGGGAAACCACCCGCACGAATGGCGCGCGACATGATGTGGTCAATTGCGTCCAGTCGCTTTTCGGACATCCCGACAGCGGACGGCGTCTTGGATGGCAGACCTCCGCCGCCCGGCGCACCAGCGCCGGTGACCACCAACAGCAGGGTCAGGAGTGCCTTCATCAGCTAACCATCCAGTTTCGGACGCAGGAACCGAATACTAACCACCGGTCTATGATGATGCGACTATTGAGGATAGCTTGGGTAGACAAATGTTCTTCGGCGGCACCAAGCGTCAATCTGCATCCGCTACTCTAGTACGAGCAATCAGAATCATCGCAACGCGCCCCTTTTGCAGGGCAAAACGCCAGTAAACCATTATGGCGCTTGAGGGTGACTGACCTAGCGACGTCAATGCAAGACGAGAGACTCACTATCCGGCGCGCCATCCAAGGCGACGAGGCGGCCATGCGTTCGCTATGGTCGCGTCACGCCCCGCATATCGATGCGGTGGTGCGGCGGCTGGTGGGGAACGATCTCGACATCGCGGTGGACATCGCGCAGGAAGTCTGGATTCAGATCTTCCGCGCGCTGCCGCAGTACCGGGGCGACTCGCAGTTCGGCACCTGGGCCCACCGCATCGCGGTGAACCGAACGCTGAACGCGCTGCGCAAGACGCGCCGGCTCGCGAAGATCGAGACTGAGGTCGAGGAAGACTCGGCCCTCGTTGAGCAGGACTCCGAGCAAGTGATGGTGATGCAGACCATATCGAGTGCGGCACAGAAGCTGCCCCCGGGCGCGCGGGCCGTGTTCCTCTTGCACGACGTGGAAGGTTTTACGCACGAAGAAATCGCCGAGCGGCTTGGCATCACGGCTGGCGGCTCGAAATCACAACTATTCAAGGCGCGAGCGAAGCTCCGCACGTTGCTCGCCCATCTCGTGGATGTTCCACTGCGGAAGGACAACGAAAATGTCGCACCTGCCTATTGAACGTCTCGCCGCATTGGCGGACGAACAGCCCAACACCGATGAAGCGTCGCACCTCTCGGCGTGCGCGGACTGCACGCGCGAACTCGACGCGATCCGGTCACTGGTGTCGCTCGCCGGCGCCGAACGCGGTTCGATGAGTGTTCCGCTGACGCGCTGGGATTCACTGTCTGCCAAGCTTCGGTCCGAAGGACTCATCGAGGATCGAGGATCGATGATCCGGGATCGAGGGCGGTTCCGGTTCTCGTCCCGCACCATGCTGCGAATCGCGGCCGGGCTGATGCTCGTCGTCGGTGGAATGGGAGCTGGACGCGTCTCGATGGGCGGCTCACTCCTCCCGGGCGGCCTGAGCGGCAAAGAGCCCACGCTCACAGCGTTGGCGGATTCGATGCCGACGACGTTCGCGTCTACGGAGGACGCGGCGTACTGGCAGCAGGTTTACGCCGATCGATATCAGCGCGCGATCGCGTATCTGATGTCTCACGATTCGACGGCGAAGGGGACCGGTGCGTCGGCAATGCGGACGCGCCTGTCGGCTCTCGATCGCACGTCGAACACGATGCGTCAAGCGCTCGCGGACGCGCCGTACGATCCGGTCATCAACGATTTCTACCTCAACTCATTTGCGCAACGCGAAGCAACGTTGCGTCAGCTCAACACCGCGCTCCCGCAGGGTGTGCGACTCAACAGTTTCTGATCCAAGGCAAGACGGCATCATGTCTCTGATTTCCATAAAGACAACGACCATTCGCGCATTGGCGCTCACCGCTCTCGTGGCGGCAGAGGTCTTCGCACATCCGCCACAGACCTCGGGCGCTCAAGCCGCAACGGTGCGCAGGCGCTCCTCGTGCGTGAACTGCAGTGACTCCGCGCGGGCCAAGCACGACATGCTCCTGACCAAGCTCGATTCACTCCGATGGGAGTTCGGCAACCGACGACTTACCGAGTCCGAGCAGCTTGTGTTCGCGCGCGAAATCAGCGCCACGATGCAGGCCTTGCAGGCGTTCATGGAAGCCAATGGCGCCCGCGTGTCGGCGTCGGCCACTGCCACTGGCGCGACGGCCGGTAGCGGTGACTCGTTCACGTTCTCCGTGCAGGTGTCCAAGCGTGGCTACCTCGGCATCACGTTCGACGGCCCCAGCTACGGCTATCCGCCGGAACGTCCTGACGTGATCCGCTTCATCCAGTATCCGAAGATCGCGTCGGTGGACCCGGCGTCGCCCGCGGAGCGCGCCGGCCTCATCATCGGCGACACCTTGCTGGCGATGAACGGCACGGACGTGGTGGAGAACTCCATCACACTCTCCAAGATCCTGATTCCGGACGACAAGGTCACACTCAGGATCCGCCGCGACGGCGACGCCAAGGAGTTCCGCGTGGTTGTCGCCGAGGCGCCGGCGTACATCGTGCGTCGCGTGACGCCGATGCCGCCGGACGTCGTGACGATCGTTCCGTCACCGTACGGAGCGGTGGCTCCGGTTCCCGCCCAGACACCCCGGGCCGAAGTCGGAGTCCGCGGCCGCGCACCCGAGCCGGCTGCAGTGCCCAGGGCGCCAGACGCACAGGCGGCGCCGCGCGTGTTCCTGTTCGGTCCCGCCATCGGCGGTGCGCGTGTGCAGACCATCACCGCCGGCCTCAGCAAAGCGCTGGGCGTCAAGGAAGGCGTGCTCGTCACGGAAGTGCCGCCCGGTTCACCGGCGCACTACTCGGACCTGCGCGACGGCGACGTGATCATCTCAGCCGCCGGTACCGACGTGGCGACGGAACGCGCGTTGTCCCGCGTGATCATGTTCGCGGATCGCGAGGACGGCGTGACGCTCGTCATCCTGCGCGACAAGAAGCGGCAGGAAGTGGTGTTGCGCTGGAAATAGTGGCGCCTGTTGTAGTACGTCGCTGGAAGTAGCGCCGCACGGGCGCTACTTCACCACGCCGGGCGGCAGCGTGTAGAGCAGGTGCAGCGTGAGGCGGTCCGCTGCACTGATGATCGGGGTTGTGGACTCGGGGTACATCACATCGCTCCTGCTGGGGGAGTGCCCGAGTCCCAATGCGTGTCCGACTTCATGTCGCGCCACACCGCCGACCGTCTCGGGACTCAGCGCGTTGCCAAGACCGTCGAACGTCGCGATCTCGATTTCTGCGCGCAGGATCCAGCTGTTCTGATCGAACGTCTTGCGCGTGATACCGATCTGACGGCCGCCTTCGACCAGCCTGGTTGCCCACCGGATGTGGATCGCAGCCCCCGCGGAATCCGGTTGGAATTCGAACAGGACCGGGAAGCCGGCCTCGTGCCACTGGTCAAAGACGCGCTCGGCCACGAGCGGATAGTTCCGGTTCCAGTTCTTCACATCCGAAGTCGGCTCGATCCACACGCGCAGTGCGTCGAGCTGCCTCTCAGGCCACCGCACCAGCCTCGGATCCGCTGCAAGCATCTCGCGGATGTACGTGCCCTTGCTGCCATCGTTGATGCGCATGCGGACATCGGCGTCATCGCGCACGACGGGCTGAGCGGCGGACGACGACGTCACCTGTGTGGGCGCCGGCGCCTCGGGGGCCGATGTCACAACCTCACGCGCCCCGTCCGGAATTGGCTGCACCGGCAATGACGGAGACCTCCTGTTGAACAGCCACACGAGACACGCCGCGACAAGCGTCAGGGCCAGAATCTTCTTCATCGGCGTTTGTCCCCGTCCGCCGGCGGGTACAGCTGCAATGCGCGCAAGCGATCCGCTGGAGAAATCGAGCGGACGCGCACGCTGGCGGCCATGACGCTGGTAGAGTCGGCGATGTGCTCGAGGCCCAGGGCGTGGCCGATTTCGTGCAGGGCGAGAACCCGCATCTCCTCACTGCTCAAGGCCCGATCGTCCGAATGATTCATCGCCAGCATGACGTCTGCCTTCACGATGTGCCGTCCGCCTTCGTCAATGGCGGTCGTGCGTCCGCTGATCGGTTCGTCGAACTTGTCGATCCAGTACACGCGAATGTCCGCACCGGCAGAGTCGGGGCCAAACCGCAACCGCAGCGGCAGGACCTGCGCATTCCACTCGCCGACCGCGCGATTGACGGCGTCGCGTTGCCGGGACTGCTGGACCCAGACGCGCAGCGTCCGGTTGCCGGCCAAGTTCCAGATTGGCGGCTTTTCTTGAGCAGCGCCAATGAGCGCCGGCGCCGTCAGCACAGCGAACCAAGTCCATCGGCGGAGGATACGCACGCTGTCAGTCACGGACATTCAGACTAGGGACGGGCGCGCGCGCGCGCCAGCGCAGCCTCAGCGTCGGGCGTGTTGAACTGTTCCAGTGCCCACGCGGCATGTTCGCGGACAAGCGGCTCCGCGTCGCCCAGCGCGGTGGCGAGCGCGGGGATGTCGTTCGGGTCGCGTCGGTTGCCAAGAACGACCGCCGCGTTCCGAGCGAGTCCGCGGCGCTTGGCGCGCGTGACGGGCGAATCTCGAAAGCGCTCCGCGAATCCGGCGGCGTCCAGTCGCAGCAGGGCGCGGATGTCCACATCGGTGTTTTCGGCGCGCGGAGCCAGCGCGGCATCGCCGGTCTCCTGGGCGAAGCGATGATTCCACGGGCAGACGTCCTGGCAGATGTCGCATCCGTACACCAGCTCGCCCACGAGTGGCCGGAGTTCCGTCGCGATGGACGTGCGATGCTCGATCGTGAGGTACGAAATGCAGCGCCTGGCGTCGAGGACGCGCGGCTCGACGAACGCGTCGGTGGGGCAGGCCTCGAGGCAGCGGGTACACGTTCCGCAGCGGTCGGCTTCGAACGGGGCGTCGCCGGCGAGATCCAGGTCGGTGAGCAACGTGCCCAGGAAGAAGAAGGAGCCGCGTTCCGGGTGAATGAGGTTGGTGTTCTTGCCGATCCAGCCGAGCCCGGCGCGCTGCGCGAGGTCGCGTTCGAGGATCGGGCCGGTGTCGACATACGCGCGGGCGGCGATGGCGTGGCCGGCGATCTCCTGCGCGTTCTGATGCAGCGTATCGAGCCGAGCGAGCATCACGTCGTGGTAGTCGTCGCCGCGGGCGTACCGCGCGATGGGGCCTGAGGGCTGCTTGCCGCCGTAATCGAGCCCCACGACGATCGCCGACTTGGCCTCAGGGAACGGACGCGACGTGTCGCGCCGTTTCTCCGAACCGCGTTCGAGGTAAGACATCTCGCCGGCGAATCCGCGGTCGAGCCAGGCGCGAAACGCGTCGTGTCGGTCGGCGGGCCCTACGGCGGTGATACCCACCGGGTCGAAGCCCAGCATTTTCGCTGCGTCTTTGATCCGCGATTCCGCGGAGGACTGCATGGTCAGGGACCGCGCGTGGCCCAGCGCGCGTATCGGATCACGTCCGACGCGGGCGGGATGAACTGCTCGTCGCCGTACGCGGTGTACATGCGCCAGCGGAGATACGCGCGGTCCGGGAGCGGGAGAAACGGCGGGCGAAGCATCCAGCCCCGTGTGCGGAATCGCCAGCCAACGCGAATGAGCGCGAGGCCGTTCGCAGGATTCAGGAGCGACTGTGCGGTCAGGGAGAGGACGAGGCGGGGCCAGCTCATTCTCCGTTCAATCTAGAGCGGAAGATCGTTTCACGCGGATGACGCGGAAAAGGCGAAAAAGGCAGGATCTGTCGCGTGGGCGATGGCCGACGGCGCTCCGGTTCGAGGCTTGTTTTTGTTGTTAACAACAAAAAATGCCGTTTGGGGTGCTACCAACCGTTCGTTGTCGCAAGACGGATCCTGCCGTTTCCGCGTCAGCTTCCGCGTCATCCGCGTGAAAAGAACTTGACTCGATCTAGAGGAAGGACTCTCCGTCAAGTCTCGATGGCAGCGCGATGCCGAGGGCGGCAAGTGAACTCGGCATCACGTCGACAGTGCGGCGCGGCGTCCGCTTCGGCGGAGTGTTGGCGAGGAGCGGCACGAGCATGTCCTCACGCCTGAGCGACCCATGGGTACTGATATGCCGGACGGGCTCGTACCGCGCCCGGAAATCCCAACCATTCGCCGACGAGAGGATGATGTCTCCCGACCTCGGAGCGCCGGCGAGCTCGGCGATCTGCACGATCGCGTCGGGGTATGGCGTCTTGGCGCAGATCTCGTGCGCGTGACCCGCCGACACTTCCGTCGCATCGGCGTCGAGTGAGAGCGGATCGCCGGTCTGCCTCGCATACGAGTAGCGCCGGTCGCTCCGCGAAATCACCGCGTGACCACCAACGAGCGAATGGACCTCGCACGCGTTCTCGCTGAGTGGCGAGATCAGCAAGTCGACCGACGGCAATTCGAGCAATTGCGGCGCCAAGGCACGCGCTTTCGGCGACATGCCACTGATGAACGGGCGCTTCGGCTGGTCGAGGTCGACGTAGACGTGCGCCATCGCGTTGCCGCTCACCATGACCGCAGCCTCCGGCCTCAGGCCAAAAACCCACGGGTGCGCGATGACGCGGAACCCGAACCCGGCAACAACGCGCTCGAGATCTTCGTGTCGCTTCACCGGCGAGTGGCCGTGGTCGCTCGTGACCCAGAGGTGCGTGTCCTTCCACGCGTTGCGACGCTCGAGCTTTGCGCGCACCGCCGCGACCGTCTGGTCCACGATACGCAGGCCGTCCAACACATCGGGGTGCTCGTGACCCACAGCGTGCGACAGCTTGTCCACGGACCCGAAGGCGGCGAATAAATAGGATGCGTCGCCGGCCCGATCCAGGACCGCGGCGGCGACTTCGCGATCGACCGTGAGCATCGCCCTCGTGTCGCCGAGAAAATGTGTAAACGCCGCGCGTAACGCCGTGCTCGCCGAGAGCGTCATCAGCTTCCGGTCTCCGGGCAGGCCACGCGTGATGGGGCTCAGCACCCCGACCGAGTCGGGCACCAATTCGAAAATGGTGGGCGCGTGGGGATCGATGTCGCGGTTCGCGTACACGACCTGATAGCCGGTGTAGCTCCGCGTGTAGTCGGGCCAATGGCAGGCTGTGCGGTCGCGGTCGAACCAGCGAAGCCCGGGCAGGCCAATGCCGCCGGGGAAACGTCCCATGAGGAACGGCGTGTAAGCGGGTCCGGTGACGGTCGGAAACACGGACGACACGGCGTGATACGCGCCATCGGCGCGCAGCCGCGCCAGCGCGGGGACCACGCCTGAATCCATCGCGTTTTCGAGCCAATCCGCGCGCGCGCCGTCGGCAAGCAGGACGATGACGTTCATGGTAGACTCTTGCCCATGTCAGGCAAGAAAAAGCAATCGTCTCCCAAAAAGAAATCGCGAGTAGCGCGGCCGCGCACCGCGTCGGGCAAGCGTGTCAGCATCGAGATGATGGCGATCGCCGAACTGGACTCGCGCGAGGGCCTTCGAGACCGAACGGAAGCGGGGCACCTCGCTGCCGGACGCACACCGCCATCTCAGGAATCACCGTCGCGCCGTGTGGGCGCCGTCCGCAAACTGGACGATGACATTCGCTCGTATTCGATGTCACCGGAAACAGAGGACGAGAAGTTCCTCCGGAGCCCCACCGGCGATCCGACGGACTTCACGCGTCAGGACACGTGGCGCGTCATGCGGATCATGTCGGAGTTCATCGAGGGATTCGATACCTTGGCGGCGGTGAACAAGGGTGTGACGATCTTCGGGTCGGCGCGCACCAGCCCGGATGATCCGATGTACAAGGCGGCCGAGGAAACGGCCCGACTCCTCGCCAAGGAAGACTTCGCGATCATCACCGGCGCGGGGCCGGGAATCATGGAAGCGGCCAACCGCGGAGCCAAGCTGGCGGGCGGTCGCTCCATCGGCTGCAACATCGAACTTCCGTTCGAGCAGGGCGCCAACCCCTACGTCGACACGCTCATCAACTTCCGGTACTTCTTCGTCCGGAAGACGATGTTCATCAAGTACTCCAACGCGTTTATCATTTTTCCCGGCGGATTCGGCACGCTGGACGAGGCGTTCGAGGC
>JANNRQ010000138.1:0-3854 GCA_031401495.1 Gemmatimonadota bacterium | reverse complement strand
ACGCACGCACGAGCGCGTTGGTGGACACATCCACGATTCTCGCCAGAAACTCCAGCGAATCGCCGCGCTTGTAGTACGTCCCGGTCACGATAGTGCCGGCACCAGTGGCTTTCGCCAACGCGGCAATGCCGCGCGGTCCCGTGATGTCGACCGCCGGCGCACCTTCTCGCTCTATGGTCGCCGTTCTCACGTCCACCATATCAAGCATGCCCGTCTGCACGAGACTTGTCGTCAGCCAATCGGCGAGTATCCCGCCCACCGGGGCAAGCGATGTGTCGCCGGTCTGGTTCTCGAACGGGGCGACTACGATGCGCTTCATGCCGGTCGCTCGCGGGCCCGGCTTGGGCCAGAACGCGACGGCGATGACACCCGCCGCGACGGCCACCATCATCGCCATTCCGGTCGTGCGTCGCGCTCTTCCGGAGAGGTGGAGGCGCGTGGCGCCCGACAGTGGCACGTCCTCCAGCGCCGACAGCAGCGCCTGCGCGCTCTGCGGCCGATCGGCGGGACTCTTCTGCAGGCAGTGCATGATCAGCCGCGCAACAGGCAGCGGCACCTCACGCGATCGCTCCTCGACCGGTACCGCAGGAGTGACCACATGGGCGGCAATGATTTCCTGCACCGTCATGCCATCGAACGGCGGCGCGCCGGCGAACAGCTCGTACGCCAGACAGCCGAACGAGTAGATGTCGGCGCGGTGATCGGTGGAGGGATCACCGATCGCCTGCTCCGGTGCGGTATATGCCGGCGTGCCCATGCCGGCGCCGACTTGCGTCAACGCTGCGCCGCTCTCTCCGCCGCTCGCTCCGCCACGCGATGCGCTCAGCGCCTTCGCGATGCCGAAGTCGGTGACGACCGCCGCACCGCCTGACAGCATCACGTTGTCGGGTTTCACGTCCCGATGCACGACACCGCGCTCATGCGCATACGCCAGGGCCCGCGCCACATCGCGCAGCACACTCACCGATTCGGCCACTGGCAGGGGTGGCCCACTCTTCAGCCGATCGCGCAGTGACAGCCCCTCTTCGTAGGGCATGACGAAATAGAGCACACCGTCGGCGTCGTCCGCGTCATACAACGGCACAATGTTCGGATGCCGCAAGCGCGTGGCGATCTCGATCTCACGCAGGAACCGCTCGCGGCTCACCGAGTCCGCCAGCTCGGGCCGGATCACTTTCACCGCCACGTCCCGCTCGTGCTTGGTATCACGGGCCAGGTACACGCGGGCCATGCCACCACGGCCGAGCTCCCGCTCGACGCGGTAGCGTCCGCCAAAGGATTCGGGGAGCGCGACTTCAGCGAGGCCGCCAAGGAACGAATCCACACTGCGCCGAGACCCCGGCGTCTCGCTCAAGCGCGCAGCGCTCCAACCAAGCGGAGCGTCTCGGCCGAAGGTTTCATGTCCAGATCGGCCTGCAGTTGGCGAGCGAACTCCTCGAACAGGCGCACGGCACCGGCTTGATCGCCAAGGCGAACGAGCATCACAAGAGCGCGTCGGAGGGCGCGTTCGTCGTTGTCAGCCAAGCGCACGGCTCGGCGGGCGTACCGTCCGGCGTTCGTGAAGTCCTGCGTGCCTTCCAGCGTCTGCGCCAGCGCCCACGAGGCGGCGGCGGCGCGCTCGCGGGCCGCCAAGCGCTCTCCTGAGAGCCACTGGTCGAATTCCGGCGCCCCACTCAGGTGAAAACCCGGCATCAGGTCGCCACGATACAGTTCAAGAGCCTGCGACAGCGCCACCGAGTCCGTGGCCACGATGAACGCCGACGCGTCGCACCAGATCGCGTGCTCCGAGAGAGCGATGTCCTCGTCACCGCGTGCGAGAATTGCCTCACTGCCGAGTGCGGCCCGCGTGGCATGCACCGCTTTCCGCAGGGCGGCGCGCGCGTGTGCTTGATCGAGCTCCGGCCACAACAGGCCCACGATCGTGTCACGCCGTACGAAACGGCCTATCGACGGCACGGCGAGCAGCGCGAGGACAGCGACGATCTTCGGTTGCGACAGGAGGCCGTTTGCGGACAGACCGTCGGGCGTGACGCATTCGATGTGTCCGAACAGGCGAAGGGATGTTTTCGCGCTTTGCGGCACGCGTTCCTCGAGGATTCCCTGCGTGGAAGAGGATGTCAGCCGGAACTTACGATGTCGGGCGGGAACGCAGCAACGGCGGAGCGGCGAGGGAACGGTCAGGGAACGCGAAATGAACGAACGAAGAACGCGGGAGGCGTGCATGGCGGGACAACGAGCGAACCCGCGCGCCCGATCGTTCCAGTGCGATCCGTTGCGCAGCGTATTCCTCGGGCGCCCTCGGCGGACGTGGTCCTCACACTGGAGGTGCTTCATGTCACCCGCACTGGAGTTGCTGTCGAGCCGCGCGCGCCTTGCGCTGGTCGCGATAACCGCGTTCCTCATGTGTGGCGCGTGTTCCGGAGGAGTCGAGCATGGCATGGTCACCGACCCGGGACCGCGGGAGATCAGCGGGGCCAGGCTGGACGTGCAACCAAGGTCGGCAGAGCTCACTTCAGGGGATACACTGCGGCTGCTCGTGACGTTGTGGGACGACCGCGGCAACGCCGTTCCCAATCCCAGCGTGGCATGGAAATCGAGCAATCCGTCCGTCGCGAGGTTCCTGGCCGATGGAGTGGTGACGGCGGTTGAGGCCGGCGTGGTCTATGTGACCGCTGCGGTTGGCGACGTCAATGTGACGGCGGTAATTCGCGTCTCGCTGCCGTCAGATACTCGTGGACGGCGATAAGCGGTTCCGCATTGGGATCGTCGTTTCGCCGCGCCCTCAACGAGCGGACTATGCCGCACTCTTGGTAGGCCCTCTTCGGGCACGAACTTGTCGAGTGTGTCGCGGTTGGTGTGCCACGCGGTGTTGCTGTACGGTGCGCAGTATTTGGCGGTGCGTGACGAGTTGTTGCGTGATGCCGACGTGCGCGAAGTTGAGGTGGCGTAGTGCATGCCAAAGCTCGCGGGCGTCAATCACTTGGATGCCGTGCGGGTGTTGGAGAAGCGCACGCCGCAAACGCCTCGAAATTCTGCAGCACCACCAGCGCGCGGGCCCGTCGATTGTTGAGGTTCACGTACATCTCGCGTGTGCCTTGCTGCCGCCCACGTCGATCCCTACCGCATCGAGCGTGAACTCGGTGCCGACGGCATGGCCACCGTGTACCTCGCGCACGATCTCAAGCACGAGCGCGACGTCGCCATCAAGGTGTTACACCCCGACTTGGGTTTGCGGCGCTTGGCGCCGACCGGCTTCTGGCCGAGATCAAGACGACGGCGAAGTTGCAGCATTCGCATACTGACAAGCGTGGTTCCGATGGCGTTCACGCACGCCACCGCACTTTCCGCTCGCGCTTCCCGACTCCACGCGGCTCTAACTCGGGCGTGGCGCTCGTTCCCCGGCGCGGCTCCGTCTCGCCTATGCCGCGGCGGCGAGAGCGGAGATCATGTCACCCATCGGGGTCATCGAGCATCGCCTGCAGTCGATCCCGCAACGAGGGCGAGACGCGCAGAATCCAACGTTCATCGACGAGACCGACACTGATCAGGTCGCGAATGTGTACCCGATCCTTGTCGCGGAAGGAGGTCAGTTTCATCCGCACCAGCGCGTCGAGCGATACCAAACGAAAGTCTGCCGATACTTCAGACTCGTCGACACTGGGGCTCGGAAGCCGGTAGTCGGGCCGTACTCGCTCGTCGGCGAATATGATGTGTACCGCATCTCGGGCCTTGGCATCGGGCCCGACCAGAAACATGTTGATGCTTCGGATTGCCCCGTCAAGCAGGAAAAAGATGCAGTTCCTGTTGCGGTTCCTGTCTTGCCCCCAAATTCCGCGCCACATGCTCAACCTGCT
>JANNRQ010000137.1:0-10268 GCA_031401495.1 Gemmatimonadota bacterium | reverse complement strand
CGCGAGCACAAGTTCTGGCCCGCGGTCGGTCGCGTGGAAAGCGCGTTCGGCGACCGGAACCTGGTGTGCGCGTGCCCGCCGGTCGACGCGTACGGAGAGATGACCGTCTAAGAGAGAGGAGCGAGGAGCGAGGATCTGGGTGGCTGTTCAAACACCTCGCTCCACGCACCACGCTCTATTTGCCGATGTGCGCGCTATAAGCCGCTGAATCGAGAAGTCCCTTTTTCTCGCCAACATCGGTCAGGCGCATCTTCACCATCCAGCCGTCGCCGTAGGGCGCGGTGTTCACGAGCTGGGGTTCCTTTTCCAGCTTTGCGTTCACCTCGACGATCTCACCCGAGGCAGGTGAGAACAGCTCGGACACTGCCTTGACGGCCTCGATGGTCCCGAAGACATCGTGCTTCTTGAACTTGGCTCCAACTTTGGGAAGCTCGAGGTACACGATGTCACCGAGCTCGCCCTGGGCATAGTCCGTAATTCCGATCGCGACGACGTTGGCGTCAGCCGTGTTCTTCAGGTACTCGTGGTCTTCCGTATACAGCAAGTCCTTCGGAATGTCGGCCATTGTTGTGACTCAGGGTGAAGTGCGACGGATGGAACCTAATTCGTCCTTTTGCGTTCGGCGTCCTGGACTAGCGCGCGCCAGACGTCCAGCGTCTTCTGTTCGAGCTGCGCGTGGGTGCCGGCGTTGTCGATGACGTAGTCCGCCTGGCCGCGCTTCGTGTCCGCGGGCATCTGTGCATCGATCATCGCTGCGGCTTCTTGCGGATCCATACCGCGATCGCGCACCAGGCGCTGTGTGCGCACTGCGGGTGGTGCGTCCACGAGTATGACGCGGTCGAATTGTCCGGCCAAGGTCTTTTCGTACAAGAGGGGGATGGCGCAGATGAGGATCGTGTTGCCGCGCGCACGCGCATCAGCCACCAATGCCGCGCGCAGCTCCTCAACGCGTGGATGAACGATCGCGTTCAGGGCTTCGCGCTCTGCGTCGTCGCCGAAGACGATCCGGCGCAGCGCCTTCCGGTCGAGCGAGCCGTCCGCCGCGCGCACCCGGTCACCCCAGCGCGCCATGATCGCGCCGAGTTGCGGCGTCCCGGGCGCCACAGCGTCGCGGGCCAGAACGTCTGCGTCGACAATGCCGATACCCTTGCGGGCAAAGGTTTCCGCCACCGTCGATTTGCCGGCGCCGATATTGCCGGTCAGTCCCACCAGGAGCATCGTGAGCGCGTCGCGTTAGGTTTTCTATTCGGGGCCCGCCAACGTAACCGGCGCGCCACTTCAGCGTCAACGACTCCTGCCGGGACGGCCAGATGGCGACACGAACCGGGCGCGAGAATTCCGCCGCGCCTTCAGACACCAACGAAGAACTCAGGTCCATTATCCGGCGCCAGCTGGAAATCGTCGGAGAGAACGCGGGCCGCGAGGGCCTGCTCGACACTCCCAAGCGTGTGGCCAAGAGCCTCAAGTGGCTGACGCAGGGCTACTCGCAGTCCGTCGCGGACGTGGTCGGACGCGGCATTTTCAAGGATGATTGCCACAAGAACATGGTCATGGTGCGCGACATCGAGCTGTATTCGTTGTGCGAGCATCACATGTTGCCATTTTTTGGCAAGGCGCACGTCGCGTACATCCCCAACGGCAAGATCGTCGGCCTGTCGAAGATTCCGCGCATCGTGGACGTCTTCGCGCGCCGCCTTCAGGTGCAAGAGCGCCTGACCGACCAGATCGCCAACGCCATCGACGAGGTGCTGTCGCCCGCAGGCGTGGGTGTCGTGATCGAGGCAAACCACCTGTGCATGATGATGCGCGGCGTGGAGAAGCAGAACTCCAAGACCATCACGTCAGCGTTGCGCGGGTCGTTCCGGGATGATGCGAAGACGCGCGAAGAGTTCTTGTCCTTGGCCTACGCCAAACGCGACTAGAGTAGTACCACCTGCTCTTCGTCCTTGCGCGGCACCTTGTGGCACGCCCGGCAGCGGGCTTCGTACGCTTCCTCTCCGCCGACCATGATCGTGGGTGAGTCGTAGCGTGCCGGCTTGCCCTCGATGAGGCGCTGGTTGCGGCTGGCCGGCCCGCCACACACGACGCAGATCGCGTGCAGTTTGTCGACCTGTTCCGCGATGGCCATCAGGTGCGGCATCGCCCCGAACGGCTCGCCGCGAAAATCGAGATCGGTGCCGGCCACGATGACGCGAATGCCGCGTCCGGCGAGATCCGTCGCCAGGTCCACGATGCCGGCGTCGAGGAACTGCGCCTCGTCCACGCCCACAACCTGCGTGTCCGGCTCGAGCTTGGCGATGATCTGATCGGTGGTGTCCACCGGCACCGCCTGCACCGTGCGGCCGTCGTGGCTGGAGACCTGGTAGATGCCGGCGTAACGGCCATCCAGGTGTGACTTGAAGACCTGCACCTTCTTGCGCGCGATCACCGCGCGGCGCACGCGGCGGATCAGCTCCTCACTCTTGCCACTGAACATCACACCGCTGATGACCTCGATCCAGCCTCCGCTGGCGGGGTAGGGCATGTCCGAGATCATCGCGGAAACATAGTCCCGATCGGGACACCGCTCCATTCCTCGCGTCTGGTCATGCTCGCGCGGCGCTCGTATTGTTTACGCGCCCGCGCACTCGTCCCGCAACGTTGCGGTCCGGCGCGCTCGGTTTTGGTACCACGCGCGGCAAAGTGGCCCGCAGATTCGGAGCACAAGGAGAACCGTCGTGAAGATTCCAGTCCGAATCGAAGCAGCCGACGAAGCCGCGCCAGCCGTCGAGTACCGCTGGGACGCCGACACTGAAATTCTCTCGGCGCAGGTCAAGCATGCCGCCGCGGGCGATGGCGTGGCGGGGTCCATGGAACTCGAGGGCGCTGACGGGTCCTGGCTCATTCTCGACCTCACCGCCGGGCGCATCAACGGAGTGGAAGTCGCAGTCTGGCCGGACGTGCAGAAGCGCAGCTCGCTGTCGCCGCCATCCAGCATTGAGAATGGCCGCGTCTCGGTTCCGGAGCGCACGTCCCGGCCCGCCGCACAGGAAGTGGAAATCCCCGTCTTGGCAGAAGCCGACGAGGCCGAACGTGTGTTTCATTTCAAGCTGAGCGGTGCGAACCGCAGCCGAACCGTTCGGCTGGCCAGCGACCTGTTGCTCGACATCGACGGCGCCAGCAACCTCGTGGGTCTCTGGATGCTCAACGTTCCGCCCTTTCCCGCTCAATCGTGATCACGGCGTAGACGAGGTCTACTCGGTCTCCAGCGAGTGGGACCTCGTCGCCATCGTGAAGGTGGCCCGGGCCTGCTTTGCGGGCCCGATCTCGGCCGCCTGCGGCGGCCCTCACGTGCTCGGCGGCGGCTTCGCCGCCGATTCGCAGTCGTTTCACTTACCATTCACGCGTGAGTGCCGCCGACACATCCTTTGACGCCGTACGCCGCCGCTTGGCGCTCGCGCTCAAGGACACGGGGCCGGTCAGCGCGCCGAGGCCCCTCGAAATCCAGCCACGCGGCGTTCTCGACGCGCCGACGATCAAGCCGGCGGATGTCATCGAGGACACGACCCTCCGCGCGCACACGGTCAGCGGTGACATGAGCCCGAAGTTCGATGCCTTCCTGGACGGCGCCCAGCTCACGCTCGTCGCCCGATGGCAGGGCGTTGTGCCGCTTGTCTTCGGCACGGTCTCGGCGGCGATCAGGCAGCGCAGGGATCGGCGGCTCACAACCTGGGGTGCGCCCATCGTGCATCGCGCGCTCTACGCGCCGATGTCTCAGCTCGACGCAGGCACGACCAAGGCATTGTACGACGCTGGAGTCGATGTCGTCGACACACTTGAGAAGCGCGCTCCGGAGAGTGGGCACCCGTTCGCCTTCCAGGAACTGGCGTACAAGGCCGTGCTCGGCGACCGCGAACGTATCGAGACCGAACTCGCGGGGCGGTGGATCGAGCGCGAGCGCGGACTGCTTTATGTCGACGGTGGCATCTCGGCAGACGCACGCGTCGCCAAGACTGCCAGCATCGTCGGCGTGATCAAGAGTCACCAGACGCTCTATGCCGACGGTGACGCGCTCGGCACCGTCCTTGGCCTCGCCGTTGGACAGCGATCGAGCGTGCTGCGCGTCGAATCGCGCCGCGCCAAGGTCGCAAGTTGGTATCTGCGAGTCGCGGATGCCGCGGGACGCGACCCGTTCTGGGGGCTTGTTCGCGTCGAGGTAGCACTCGATGACACGGCGCTTACGGCGCGGGCCGATGACGTGTCACGCTGGATTCTCGCGGAACGCCTGCCATTGGCGCTTCCGGACGCGCGTTGGGACAAGATGGCCTACGGAATTCACGACGCCGAGGAATACTTGAAGGCGATCCAATGAGCAGCGCGATCATGGGTCGCGTGGTCGCGACTGAGAAGAAGCCGAACACGGCGCACGAGTTTCACTTCTGGACCTCGCTCGATTCACCCGTCGGAATCGGCACCATCGTTCGCGTCGACGGCGAACTGCCGGTGAACGGACAGCTGCCGCGCGTCTACGGCATTGTGGTCGAGGGATTCAGCTACACGGATTTGCTGTCGCCGATCCACGACGTCCTCGGCCACGATGGCGCGCCCGAGACCGCGGCGCAGGCTGCAACGCTCCGCGCCGAGATTCGGCTCTACACGGCGCACGTGTTGCGCCAGATCCCCGAAGAGCCACTCCAGCCGGTGCCGATGGGGACCGTGACGCTCGCGGCCGATGAGGACGTCGCCATCGCGCTGCGCATGGACACGTATCTCAAGTCCGGTACGAACACGGGAATTCCCGCCGGCGTGTATCGCGCCGGAGCCATGGAAGCGCCGATCTACCTCGACGCGGAGTTCCTGCTCGGTCCTGAAGCCGCGCACCTGAACATCTCGGGCGTGTCCGGGCTCGCGACCAAGACCAGCGCGGTGGAATGGCTGCTGGCGTCGATCTTCGCGCACTTCCCCGCGGAGAAAGGCTCCGTCGCGGCGGTGTGCTTCAACGTGAAGGGGCCGGACCTTCTGTTCCTCGACAAGGCCGGCAAGCTCGACGACGCGGACAAAGCGATCTACGACAAGCTCAACGTGCCAGCGAAGCCGTTCGAGAACGTGCAGTACTTCGCTCCGTACAGCGCGAAGGGGTTCTCGATCAACACACTGCGGTCAAACGAGCAACTGTCGCACAATCTCAGCCCGCTCACGTGGGGCCTGAACGAAGTCATGCAGTTCGCGGAAGTGCTGCTCAACCGCGACGACGTGGACGCCAAGGCGGACGCGTTTATCGACTTCCTCCAGGAGCGCGTCATCAACCGCGAGTTCCGCGACCCGGTGCTGACCACGGCGCACCGCGTTCGCTCGTTCGGCGATCTCGAGGCGTTCTTCCGCGACCTGCTGCGGGGCATGGAGGACCGTTCGTCGGGAGAGCACTGGCGGACGCACCACGTCGCAACGATCCGGAAGGTCCGGAACCGGCTCTCCAACATCTCGACACGCTGCGCCGGCCTGGTCACCGACGAGGGCGCCGTGAGCGACCTGCCGTTCGGGAGCTTCCAGGACCGGACGGTGTATGTCGTGGATGTGGCGTCGGTCGAAGAGGACGCCCAGGACCTCATCTTCGCCCGCATCGTCTCCAAGCTGCGGGAGCACCTCGAGCGGCGCGATCTGGGTGTCAGCCACGTGATCGTGTTCGTTGATGAACTCAACAAATACGCCCCGGCAGACGGCCCCGACACCTATGTGCGCAAGATGCTGCTCGATATTTCGGAACGGGGACGGTACCTCGGGTTGGTGCTCTTCAGCGCCCAGCAGTTCCGATCGCAGGTGCACCGTCGGGTGCCGGGCAACTCCGGCACGTCGATGTACGGGCGGATGGACATGGACGAGCTTGCGACGCCGGGCTACGCCGTGCTGAGTCCGGCGACGCGCACCAAGTTGGCGACCCTGGAGAAGGGGCAGTTGATGGTGCGTCACCCGCACTTCGCACAACCCATTTTCGTTCGCTTCCCGCGACCGGCGGTCATGCGGGGACGCGATGGCGCCGAACAGTATCCGCCGGCCACCGACCTATCTATGGAAGTGGCGGTGATGCGGTCGCTGCGTCAGCTGGACTCGGCGGTGTCACTGGACTGGGTCAAGCGCGTCATCGCCGGCCACGAAGAGGCAGATGTCATTCGCGCGCGAAACGAGACGATGCGCACCAAGCCGGACAACGTGAAGTCGTTCTTCGAGTCGCGCTTTCGCAAGATCGTTCCCATCGAGCCGATCGCCGCGCCGACTGCCGTCCCCATCAAGGCGCTTAAGGGCGACGACCCGTACGGGTTCTGATGACCGGACTCGTCCGCTCGTTGCTGTTTGTTGCAGCCATCACCGGGACCGCCGGCGCGCAGAAAGTACTCCTGGAGCTGCGCCCCCGAGCGGGAGACACCCTGCGCCTGGAGTTGGTACAGGTCACCGAAATGAGCGGAGCAGCCGTCGGTGCCCCCGGTGCGCCAATCACCACCACGCTCAAGATGTTTTCGCGCGCGATCGTCGAAAGCTCGGCGCCCATCGCATCGCTGATTCTGGCCATCACGGACTCAGTGGACATCTCCAGCAGCGACGTCAATACCCGCGCGCTCGGCGCCGAGGCGGAACGGGAATTGGAAGGCCGCCAGATGCGCTTGCGGCTCTGGCCCGACGGCACGGTCACGCTCAACGACGGCGCCGCCTCGGTGCCGCGTGAAGTGAGCGACCTGGTGTCTGTGATGCCCGCATCGTTCCCGAGCAAACCAGTGGCGGTTGGCGAGACATGGATGCGCGAGATGCCGGTGCCCACAGGTGAATCGCTGGGTATTCCCGAGGGCAGCGTGGTCCGCGCCAGGTTCCGTCTGGACTCCACCTCGGCGGATACGACGCTCGCCTATGTGAGCATGAGCGGAACACTGGTGCCCGCCGGCAAGGGGGCGGCCGACGCCGTGAGCGGCATGGTCAACGGCAGCATCATCGTGAATCGCAAACGTGGTTGGCTGTCAGAGTCGCGCTTTCTGCTGGTGCTCAAGTCGGCGGCGCCAAAGGCGGGGAAGCCGGCAGACCCCAGGCAATTCAGCGTGAAAGTGACGCAGACGATGCGCGTACTCCGCCCGGCAACCGCGAAGCGCTAAAGCTGTCATCCCGAGCGAAGCGAGGGATCTGCAGGTTGTCATCCCGAGCGTAGCGAGGGATCTGCAGTTGGCTGTCATCCCGAGCGAAGCGAGGGATCTGCAGTTGGCTGTCATCCCGAGCGAAGCGAGGGATCTGCAGGTTGTCATCCCGAGCGAAGCGAGGGATCTGCAGTTAGCTAACGCAGGTTGACATCTGATGTTTGATGCAATAACATCAGATGCATGCGCACCACCCTCGACATCGCCGATGACGTACTGCGGGCTGCCAAGGAGCGGGCCCGCCGCGAGAACCGCACGGCCGGCGAGGTGGTCTCCGACCTGCTGCGTCAGGCACTCACGGCGCGGCAGCCGGACTCCGTTCGAGAGCCGAAGGCGATCTACGGTTTCAAGCCGTTCGCGCCGCGGGGTGGCGTCGTGACCAACGAGTTGATCGACCAGTTGCGCAACGAAGACGCGTACTGACCGCAAGCGAAATGCGTTCACTACTCGACGTGAATGTGCTCATCGCGTTGCTGGACAGCGATCATGTATCGCACCGCAGCGCCGTGGCCTGGTTCCGGGAGCATGCCACACAGGGGTGGGCGTCGTGCCCGATCACCGAAAACGGGTGCGTGCGTATCATGTCGCACCCGAGCTATCCCAACGCGCATTCCGTTCTGGAGATCGCGGCGCGGCTGCGCGCGGCCACGGCGCATGACGCGCACGAGTTCTGGGCCGACGACCAGAGCTTTCTCGATGAGAAGCTCGTCGACGCATCCAAGGTACATGGCGCGCGGCAACTGACCGACGTCTATCTGCTGGCGCTTGCCGTGAAGCACCGTGGTCGCTTGGTGACGTTCGACGCGTCGATAGCGATCGGCGCGGTGAAGGGCGCGCGCCGGGAGCATCTGATCGGTTTGTAGCTGGCATCCCGAGCGAAGCGAGGGATCGGCGCTTAGCTCAGGGCGGGTTCCGCGACGGGCCTGGAGGCGAAAGCGCGAGGAGGAAATGTTGCCGGCAGTGCTGGTGCCCGGTAATCTTCAAGGCATGGAGTTCCGCGATCGAATCACGATTGACCCAGCCCTCCGTGGCGGTAAGCCTTGCATCCGGGGCCTCCGCATCACGGTGTACGATGTGCTGGAGTATCTGGCGGGCGGAATGTCGGAGAGCGAAATCGTTCTTGATTTTCCGGATCTGACGGTCGAGGACGTGCGCGCGTGCCTTGCATTTGCGGCTGACCGCGAGCGACGCTTGGCGACGTTCCCCGCGGCGTGAAGCTGCTTCTCGACCAAAACCTCTCGCACCACCTGATTGCGCGGCTGGCCGACGCCTACCCTGACGCGCAGCATGTGCGTGTCGTTGGACTCGCGAGTGCAACGGACGACACGGTCTGGCGTTTTGCCGCTGCCAACGGATTCACGATTGTCTCCAAGGACTCCGACTTCCACCAGCGCTCGCTGACCCTCGGGCCGCCGCCGAAGGTCGTGTGGCTCCGGATCGGGAATGCTTCAACCAAGGACATCGAATCGCTGCTCCGTCGTCGGCACGCGGCGATCCAAGGCTTCGGCGAAGATCGCGAGGGAGCCTTCCTGACTCTGGAATGAGAGCGGGCGGCGGGCGTCCCTTAACTCGCTGTCCACCGAACCCAGTGTAGGCCACTCCAGGCGACAGCGCGGCCCTTAGATTGGCTCACCCGCCCGCGCATGCGCCTCGTCCACCTCTCGGATCTACACCTCGGCTACCGCCAGTACCTGCGCCTGACGCCGACCGGCATCAATCAGCGCGAGGCGGATGTTGCGCGCACGTTCCAGCGCGCGGTGGACCAGATCATCCGCATCGAGCCGGACCTGATCCTCATCGCCGGCGACGTGTTCCATACAGCGCGCCCGACCAACGCCGCGATTCTCCATGCGTTCCGCCAGTTTCTGCGTCTGCGCAAGGAATTGCCGACCACTGACATCGTGCTGGTGGCCGGCAACCACGACACGCCCCGCACAACCGAAACCGGCAGCATCCTCGCGCTCTTCGAGCAACTCGACGTGAAGGTCGCATCGAGCGAAGCGTCCAGGTTTTCCGTGGCAGGGGGCGCTGTATCTGTGCTCGCGGTGCCGGACGTGCCCGGTGCGCTACCGGCGCTCACGCCAGGGAACGCGCAGTACAACGTGCTCGTGATGCACGCGAACCTGACTGACGTCGTTCCGCAACACGTTGCCGAACTCGACCGCGCCGCCATCAACCTGTCCCGCGCCGAGCTCGGGCTGGCGAAGTGGAGTTACGTCGCACTCGGCCATTACCACGTGCACCGCCGAGTCGCTGAGAACGCGTACTACTCCGGCGCCATCGACTACACGAGCCTCAACGTGTGGGGCGAAATGGGCGAGGCCGAGGACCTTGGCCTCAAGGGCAAGGGCTTCATCGAGTACAACCTCGACACCAAGGAGCACCGTTACCACGACCTGCCGGCGTCCCGTGAATTCGTGCGCCTGCCGGACATCTCGGCACGCAACAAGAGCGTCGCGGAGCTCGACGCCGAGATTGCGCGCGCGGTTGGGAAGCACAAGGGCGGCATCGACGACAAGGTCGTTCGCCTCACGCTGCGCGATGTGCCGCGTCACGTGGCGCGCGAGCTGGATCACAAGACGCTCCGCGAGTTCAAGCGCCGCGCTGTGCATTTCCAGATGGACGTGCGCCGCGAGGACGTCACCGCGCGCGCAGGGCAGGGCGCGCCGGGCAGGCGTCAGTCCGTTGTGGATGTCGTTCGCGACGAACTGACCAACCGCGAAATCCCTGCGGACCTCGATCGCGACCGGCTCGTGGACCTGGGCCTCAAGTATCTCGCGGACGCTGAGGCGATGACCGTCGCCGATTCGGTTCTGGGCACGGAGACCTGACCGTGCGCCTCAACCAGCTGCGACTCAAGAATTTTCGGCAGCACGCCGACACCACGATCGATTTCGACACCGGGCTCACCGGCATCATCGGCCCGAACGGATCGGGCAAGACCACGATTCTCGAGGGAATCGCCTGGGCGCTGTACGGAATGCCCGCCGCGCGCGGCACGCGCGAGGGCATCCGGTCGTGGGGGGCGCCGGCGCGCGCCGCCCGCCCAAAACCGCGCGACAGAGAAAAAGCGGGGCCACGCCATCGCGGGGGGCCCGCGCGGTGCCGCGCCGC
>JANNRQ010000136.1:0-4678 GCA_031401495.1 Gemmatimonadota bacterium | reverse complement strand
TCACGCCGACGTTGGCCGTGTCGCCTTTGTCGCCCGAGCGCGCGTGCGCGATGTCCACGAGCTGTACGCGCATCAGGCGATCTCCACGCGCGGCGTGACGACGCGCTTGTCCACAAGGGCCGGCCAGTAGGCGACGATCTCTTCCACCTTCGGGCGTCCGCCGGCGAAACCGGTGACGCTTGGCGGCCCATTGAGCACAAGCGGCGCGATCTCGCGCGTGAAACGCTCGACCGCCTTCTTGTCCTCGCCGCGCACGCCGATGCGGAACTGCACTTCAGGCGCGTCGGTTGCGATTGGCGGCGTGAGTGGGCCGTGCGTCGCATCGGCGCCGACGAACTCGGTCAGCACCTTCTCAAACTTGAGGCCGAGTCGTTCGAGTCGTTCACGGAGGATGCGGTCGGCAACGCGCGCCTTTTCGAGCGCGTCAGGCCAGGAATACACGAGCGTGCCGACGGCCTTAAAGCCTGCCTTGTAAGCGATCGACACCTTGAGCTTGTCGGTCGCCGGGCGGCCCTTGATGCCGAATACGCGAACACGATCGGGACCGTCGTCCGCGAGCTGGATGCTTGTGAAGTCCGCCACGACGTCGGGCGTGATGTACGAATGCGGGTCGCCCATTTCGTACACGAGTTGTTCCGTCACGCTCTGAACGGAAACGCGGCCGCCAGTGCCTCTGTGCTTGGTGATCGTGAACGTGCCGTCGGGGTTCCCTTCAGCAATCGGGTAGCCGACGTCGCCGAGGTTTGGAATGGAGCGCCATTCGTAGAGACAGTTGCCGCCGGACGCCTGCGCACCGCACTCGATGATGTGGCCCGCGATGATGCCGGCCGCGAGCTTGTCCCAGTCATCCTCGGCCCAGCCGAACGTGTAGCGCAGCGGCGCCATGGTGAGCGCCGTGTCGGTCGAGCGGCCGGTGATGACGATGCCGGCGCCGTGTTTCAGCGCTTCGACGATCGGCACAGAGCCCAAGTACGCGTTGGCGGCGATGACGCGATCGCGAACCGTGGAAAGCGTCTCGCCGGTGTCCATGCTCTCGAGCTTGTGGCCAGAGGCGATGAGTTCATCGATGCGTGGCAAAAGATCGTCGCCGGTGACGATGCCGATCTTCACCTGCTTGCCTTTCGGATGCTTGTCGAGCACCGCGCGCACCGCAGCCGCGCACGCCTTCGGATTCACGCCGCCGGCGTTGGCGATGACGCGCACGCCACGTTCGGCCACCGCGGGCAACACACTCTCGACCGCGCCGATGAAGTCGCGCGCGTAGCCCATGTTGGGATCGCGCTCCTTCTGCTTTTGCAGAATAGACATGGTGACTTCCGCCAGATAATCCAGCATGAGGAAGTCCACCTGGCCGCGCTCCACCTGTTGACGCGGAGCGTCCAACGAATCGCCCCAGAATCCCTGTCCTGCAGCGACGCGAACGATCTTCGGAGCAGCGCTCACACCGACTCCGGAAGCACGAAGGATCCGAGGTGCGGCCCGGGATTCTGCATCGCGGCATGGAGCGCCATAGCGATCACGTCGCGCGTTTCCTCCGGATACACGATAGCGTCGATGTAGCCGCGCGCGCCGGCGTAGTCCGCGCCGAGCTGGTGCTCATAGTCCGCGCGCATTTCGTCCATGTGCGCCTTGGTGGCGTCGGCGAGCTCAGTTTTCTTCGCTTTGGCTTCGTCGATTTCGGCGCCGTGCACAGCTTGCACCGCCGCCTCGCCTTCCATCACTCCCATGCGCCCCGTGGGCCACGAGAAGATGAAGTCGGGATCGAAGCCCTGGCCCGCCATGGCGTAGTAGCCCGCGCCTGACGCGTGGTTCACGGTGAGCACAAGCTTGGGAACGCGTGCGCATGCCATCGCTTCCACGAAGCGCGCACCGGCGCGAATGATGCCCTCGTGCTCGGCCTCGGGGCCGACCATGAAGCCCGATACGTCCTGGATGAACAGCAACGGAATGCCCTGCCGGCTGCAGCGATCTATATAGAAGGCGACCTTCTCCGCGCTCTCGGCGTAGATGATGCCGCCAAATCGCGGTTTCTCGCCCGCACGGCCTTTGATGAGGCCGCGCTGGTTGGCGATGACGCCGACCTGAATGCCCTGAACCTTCGCATCGCCGCAAATCATCTCGGCGGCGAGGTGCGGCTGGAATTCGTCGAGCTTCCCTTCGTCGACGATCGCCTTGAGGACCGCGTGCATGTCGTAGGACATTCTGTGGTCCTGTGGCAGCAAGTCGTACAGCGAGTGACTGGTGACTCGTGACTCGTGACTGGGCAGCTTCGAGTCACCAGTCACCAGTGACGAGTCACTCTTTGGCAGGACCGCTACCAGGTCACGGAGCTTTTGTAAGCAGGCCGCGTCGTCGTCCACCGCGTAATGCGCCACCGCGCTGATCTCGGTGTGCGTGATCGCGCCGCCCAGCGTTTCGCCGTCGATGACTTGGCCCGTGGCGCCCTTCACGAGGTTGGGGCCGCCGAGTCCCATGAAGGACGTGCCCTTCACCATGACGATCGTGTCGGATAGCGCCGGCAGATACGCCCCGCCGGCGATGCATGGCCCCATCACGGCGGCCAACTGCGGCACTTTGAGATAATGCCGCATGATCGAGTTGTAGTAGAAAATGCGCGCAGCGCCGTACTGACCGGGGAACACGCCGCCTTGGTACGGCAGGTTCACCCCGGCGGAGTCCACGAGGTAGATGATCGGGATGCGGCAGCGCATCGCGATCTCCTGCGCGCGTAGGATCTTCTTGATGGTCTCGGGCCACCACGAACCGGCTTTGACGGTGGCGTCGTTGGCGACGATCACGACTTCGCGCCCGTGCACCATGCCCACGCCGGTGACAACGCCGGCGCCCGGCGCCTGTCCGTCGTACTGGTCGTGCGCGACGAGCAAGCCGACCTCGAGGAAGCGCGCGTGCAGGTCGCAGAGACCGACCACGCGTTCCCGCGCGGTCATCTTCTTCTGCTTGTGCTGGCGGGCGATCTTGTCCTTGCCCCCGCCCTCGCGGAGGCGCGCTTCAAGCGCGCGCAATTCCCCGGAGAGGTGTTTCAGGCGGGAGGGTGACGGCGCTCCTCTCTCCTCGCTCCTCGCTCCTCGCTCGCCCTTCAAGCTTCCTGACGTTGCCGTTCGCTGAACCACTGCTTGATGTAGTCCGCAAGGTCCGTTGTCGACGTGCCCGGACCAAAGAGCTTGCCGACACCGGTCTTGTTGAGGGCGTCCATGTCTTCCTTCGGGATGATGCCGCCGCCGGTGAGCAGGATATCTTCGCGGCCGGCCTCTCGCAGCAAGTCACGCACGCGCGGGAACAGCGTCATATGCGCACCGCTCAGGATCGATAGGCCAACCACGTCCACGTCTTCCTGAATGGCGGCGTTGGCGATCATCTACGGCGTCTGGTGCAGTCCCGTATAGATGACCTCCATGCCAGCGTCGCGCAGCGAGGCGGCGACCACTTTGGCTCCGCGGTCGTGTCCATCGAGCCCCGGCTTTGCGACCAGCACACGAATGGGTCGCGTCATCTAGAAGAACACCGGTTCACGATATGCGCCAAACACTGACTCGAGCGCGGCGCGGATTTCGTACAACGTGCCGTACGCTCGCGCACACTCGAGGATGTGCGGCATCGTGTTCTCCTTCCCGCGCGCCGCCTGCTTGAGGCCATCGAGCGCCTTCTCGAGCCTGACGTTGTCGCGGGTGGCGCGGACCTTTTTAAGGCGCTCGCGCGCTTCCAGCTCCACCTCGTGTCCGATCTTGAGGATCGGGATCGTGATCTCCTCGTCCTCCTTCACGAATTCGTTGACGCCCACGATGACGCGGCGATGCTGCTCGATCTCCCATTGCTGCCGTGCCGCCGACTCCGCGATCTTGCGCTGGAGCCAGCCGAGTTCGAGACACTTCACCACGCCGCCCTGCGCGTCGATCTGCTGAAACAGGTCTTCCGCTTCACGCTCGAGCTTGTCGGTGAGCGACTCGACATAGTACGAACCGCCCAGTGGGTCCATCACGTTGGGCACGCCGCTCTCGTACGCGAGAATCTGCTGCGTGCGAAGCGCGACTTCGACCGATGCTTCGGTGGGCAGCGCCAGCGTCTCGTCCATCGAGTTGGTGTGCAGCGACTGCGTGCCGCCGAGCACTGCGGCGAGCGCCTGATACGCCACGCGCACCACGTTGTTGGTCGGCTGCTGCGCTGTGAGCGTCACGCCAGCCGTTTGCGAATGGAAGCGCATCATCCACGACCGCGGGCTCTTGGCGTGGTAGCGCTCCTTCATATGCCTCGCCCAGATGCGGCGCGCGGCGCGCATCTTCGCAATCTCTTCAAAGAAGTCGTTGTGGACGTCCCAGAAGAACGAAAGCCTCGGCGCGAAGTCGTCCACGTCGAGGCCCCGGGCGATGCCGCGCTCCACATACGTGAAGCCGTCGGCAAGCGTAAAGGCGAGTTCCTGGGCTGCGGTCGAACCGGCTTCGCGAATGTGGTAGCCGGATATCGAGACGGTATTCCACTGCGGCGCATGTTCCGCGCCCCATTCAAAACAGTCCACGATAAGTCGCAGCGCGGGCTCAATCGGGAAGCACCACGCGTGCTGCGCCATGTATTCCTTGAGGATGTCGTTCTGAATCGTCCCACGAAGTTTCTCGGACGAGACACCCTTTTTTTCGGCGGCAGCGATGTAAAAAGCCCAGAGAAT
>JANNRQ010000135.1:0-67537 GCA_031401495.1 Gemmatimonadota bacterium | reverse complement strand
GCACACCGAAATGATCGGCGAGATGAACGGCTACATGCACGCGCTACTGGTGGGGCGGGCGGAGTACGACCGGGGCCCCTCCGTGCTTGTGCCGCGCCGCGCCTACTCCCGCTGGGTGGCGCCGTAGTCGACCGGAACCGGACGCGCTACACGATCCGTTATGGCACCGGACGAGCCGCCGCGGCCGGCGGCGTGGGCTCCTTGTTCGCGTCCAGCAACGCCTTGCGGTCCAGCGCCTTCATCCCCTCGGTGATCCACGGCGCGGCGGGCTCGCCCTTGAGGTAGTGCGCGAACCACTGGAGGATGCGGCGCTCGTAGTCGATCTGGTTCTCCTTCTTCGATAGCCCGTGCCCTTCGCCGGGGTAGCTGAGCAGCACGACCTGCTTCCCTGCACGGCGCGCGTAGTTGTAGAAGAGTGAGCCTTGGCGCGGGTCCACTGTGCCGTCGTTGTCGCCGATCATGAGCAGCATGGCCTTGGCCTTCATTTCATGCACCTTCGCCAGCGGGGAATTCTCGATCATCGCCTTCATGTCTTCCCACGGCGCTACTTCCATCCGGAATTGGCCTGTCTCCCAGTGATCGAATTCGGCACTGCCTCCCTGCCAGTGCAGCTGCCCCGCGAAGCTGATCATGTCCGTGATGCCTGATCCGCTGATCGTGGTCGCGAACAGATTGCTGTGCGTGCCCAGGTAGTTGGCCTCGTAGCCACCCTGCGAGTGCCCGACGTGTCCCACTCGGGTTGAGTCCACCACACCGCGCGCGAGAACGGAGAGCACGGCGGCGTCCACCGACTGCTGCGTACCAATGCCGGGCTCGCGCGGGCGGAAGACGATATCCGGCAAGAGCACGAAGTAGCCGTTCTGCGTGAAGACCGTGGTGTTGTAGTAGTCGGTCTCGCGAGGCGCGATGTAGTTGTGGAAGCCCTGCGTGAGCAGTTCGTACGTGTACACGATCATCGGATACTTCTTCGAGGGATCGTAGTTGGCGGGATAGTAGAGCAGTGCCTGAAGTGGCACTCCGATCGTGCTCTTGAAGTCGAATAGCTCCACCGTGCCCCACGCGAAATCCTTGGCCTGTGCATTGGTCTCGACGATGACCTTTGCGTTCGCGATGTCAGCGCCGAGTCGCAACACCGGCGGCTCGCTGTAGGCCTGGCGCTGATACGCGAAGACGGGCGCGCTGTCGGCCTTCACCAGCGCGCCGTGCCCGGCGTGCGCGAAGATCAGTTGGTCGACACTGCCATTGGTGCTGCGCGCGGCGTAGCCGGTCTGCTTGGTCTTCTTGCCGCGCAGGGAAAAGTAGAGCGGCTTGGTGAGATCAAATGCGCGGTCGACTGCTGACCCCGTCAGGGGGCCGAAACCGAAGCCACCGCCGGCGTTGAAATTGACGACGCGGTACACAACGCCGGCCGCGGCGCCGTTCGTGAGCTTGGTGCCGCCAGAGCCGTCGGCCTTGAGGCTCCACACATCGTACGTGTCGTTGACGAGGTACGCGTTTCCGGTCTTGTCCCAGCCGGCAGGATTGATGATCGGCGGCACGTTGTTCGGGTGGTCGTCGTCGCGATCGACAAAATCCGCTTTGACGTTGGCCGAGAGGTTGGTGCGCTTCCCGCTCGCGAGGTCCACGGACCAGAAGTCCTTGCCGTCGGACCATGTGAGGCGAGTGCCGGTTACGTCGCCGCCGTAGTAGTGGCGGACCTTCTCGAGAACTTTCCTGCGCGCGCCGGTGGCGAGATCGACGACGTGCACGTCCTGGTCGTTGCGGCCGAATTTTTGGCCCCAGCCATAGGGTTTGCGGTCGCTCTCGGTGGCGTAGCGTCCGCCTTCCAGCGCGGCACTCGTCTCGTTGAGGTCGGTGCCAACGGAGACGACCTTGCCTCCATCACCGACGCGCCACGCCGCAAGCAGCGTCAGTCGCAGGTCGGCAGCCTCGCTGTTCTTCTGTGCCGCGAACATACGCACGTCGTTGGTGTGCCAAATCTCGACGTCGCTGACCTTGTCCGCGCTCTTCCTGATGGCGTCCGCCTTGGGCTGGCGCTTCTTCATGCCGAAGAAGACCACCTTGCCATCGCGCGACCACGACGGCCGGCGAAGGTCGGCGATGCGCATGCCCGCCGGGAACGACGTGTCATCGGCCGAGGCGGCGGCCGGTGGATCGAGGTTCATCAGCGTCGGGTTCGCCGACGCAGCGACGTTGGCAAATGCGAGCAGTACGTGCGCCGTGTCGGCGAAGAGTGAGTCGATGCGCGTGCGCAGCAGGGCGAGGTCAGTGGACTTGGCGCGCCACGCGAGCTGGCGGTATTGGCTCGGCGACGACTCGAGCACGTTGATGGTGCCGGCATTGGCGTCGTAGACCTGCACGGCGTTGCCGACGCCACCCGCGGTTTCGATCGTGAGGGCGAGGCGAGCGCCCGCATCAGCCCAGGCGTGCTCGCCGACATTGGAGAACGGCATGCGCGTGTGATTCGAGAGGTTCTCCACGAGGACGTCGGCGACTCGGCTCCCTTCCGCGGGATAACGGGTCATGACGATGAAGCGGCCATCGGGACTGAAGGCGAACGAACTGATCTCCTTCACCTCCACGACCTTGTTGGTCGTGAGGTTGCGGACTTCGAGGTTGTTGCGGGCCGGGCGCGCCGGCCGCAGGGCGGCGAGGCGCTCGCGCTCCTTTGGCGACACAGTGATCGCGTAGGCGACCCACTTGCCGTCCGACGAGAAGGCAGCGTTGGCGCCGTACTTGCTGGCGATGGTTGTGTCGCGCGGCCCGCCACGGAGGCGCAACTCGCTTTCTTCGTCGACGCGACTGACCGGCACGGCGGCCCAGTCTCCCTTGGGGGAGAGGCGCGGGGCGCCGAGTACCTCCCACTTCCCATAGTCCTTGGGAGTGACGAGCGGCTTGGAAGCGGCGGTCTGCGCGACGAGTTGCGGTGCGACCAAAGAAGCGAAGAGGAGGGCGGTTCGGTTCATTCGGCTGGTCCGTTAAGGCTTTTCCTAGTCTGGGAATCTACGACTAGCCGCCGCGACGGCCTAACCGCGGACTGGTCGCGTGCCACTTCGCGAATGTGCGACCATAGGCGCGCGCACCTAGCTTGAACCAATGGATTGGTTCATCAAAGCGTTCATTCGTGCGTCGCTTTTGTGGTTCCTCGGCGGCACCCTGCTCGGCGTCGCGATAGCGTGGAACCCGGCGTGGATCGCGTTCCGTCCGGCGCACGCGCACATGACGGTCGCCGGTTTTCTGACGATGCTGGTCTTTGGCGTCGGGTACCAACTGTTGCCGCGCCTCTTTGGCCATCCATTGCTGAGCAGCCGGCTCGCGATCGCCCATTTGATTCTGGCGAACACCGGACTGCTGCTGATCGTCACCGGCTTCGCCATTCAGCCGTATCGAGCCGATGGACGCTGGGTCACGGCCGCGGGCGGAATCCTGTTCGCCTCGGGCGGGTTGTTGTGGGTGTACAACCTGTGGCGCACGTTTGACGCCGCCGACGCACGCCACAATACGGCCGGCGACCCGGCGCGGAAACTCCCGACCATCGGCGAATAGATTCATCGTCGACATGAACACCTTCCCTGAGAACACCATGAACCGCTCGCACTCCGCCATCGTCCGCATCATTCAGGTCGCCGGCGTCAGCGCCGCCCTCATTGTGGGCGTCACGGCATCGCGCAACGCCGACCCGACGTTCGCCGAGGACGTCGCGCCGATCTTCTACAAGAACTGCGCGATGTGTCACCGCCCCGGTGGACAAGCGCCGTTTTCGCTGATCGATCTCGACAGCGCGCAGGCGTACCTGGCAGACATGAAGGACGCGGTATCCAAGGGCAACATGCCGCCGTGGTATGCGGACGGTGCCCCGGGCGTGTTCAAGAATGACCGTCGGCTCGAGGACAAGGACAAACAGACGATCCTGCGCTGGCTCGCGACCGGCGCCAAGCCCGGCGACATGAAGAAGCTCCCGCCGCGACCGGTATACACGTCGTCGTGGGAAATGGGAGAGCCGGACCTGATCGCGAAGATGCCGGAGGACTACACCGTCCCGGCAGCGGGCGTGGTGGAGTATCAGTACTTCACGGTCCCAATCAACATCACCGAAGAGAAGTGGGTGCAGGCGATCGAGATCATGCCGGGCGCGCGCGAAGTGGTGCACCATGTGCTCGTGTACGCCAAAATGCCGCCGGCGCCTCCTGCCGCCGCGCCAACGCCCGCTCCGGCTGTCGCGCCGGCCGCTACGCCCGCTCCGCGACCGGCGCCGGTGTTCATCCGCAACCGCGACCACGGCGTCCCGCCCGATCCACTGCGGAAGGACATGGCGAACCCGCCGCCGCGGCCACTGGGCAACCTGATTGGCAGCACCGCAGTGGGCTCGAACATGGTCGAGTTCCCCGCCGGCACCGCGCTGCGCCTGCGCCCGGGTGTAACCCTCGTGTTTCAGATGCACTACACGCCGCACGGACACGCAATGAAGGACCGCAGCGCTGTCGGGTTCCGCTTCGCCACGCAGGAGCCAACCGAAGAGATCTTCACGTCGAACTTCGTCAACGGGTCGTTCACGCTTCCGGCGGGCGCGAAGGATTACTCCATTCCGTCCGAACTCGGCATCGGCCAACCGGTGAAGATCTACGCCCTGCTGCCGCACACGCATCTGCGTGGCACCAAGTGGCAGTACAGCGTCATGAAGCCGGACAGCACAACCGAGGTCATCCTCGACATCCCGCGTTACGACTTCAACTGGCAGACGTTCTACATGTTCAACAAGCCGCTGGAACTGGCGCCGGGATCGAAGATCAACGCGATGGCGTGGTACGACAATTCGGCCGGCAACAAGTCCAACCCGGACCCCAAGATGGACGTGAAGTGGGGCGACCAGACGTTCGAGGAAATGCAGTACACGGGCTTCATCTACAGCGTACCCGGTCGCCGGATTCGCTGACGGGCCCGTCGGTGTGTTGAAGAAGATTCTCCTGGCGGTCGTCGCGCTCGTGATCGTTGGCGCGGCGGCCGCTTTGGCGTATGGCGCCGTTCGCAATCCGGAGTCCGGCCCGATCGACGCCGCAGCGCGCACTGGCGCTCCAGGCAAGTTCATTGCGCTGAGCCAAGGCGTGACGCACTACGAACTCACCACGCTGGTCGGCACGCCGGACACCGGACGGGTTGTGGTCCTCGTCCACGGATTCTCGGTTCCCTACTACATCTGGGACTCGACGGTGGTGGCGCTCACGAAGGCCGGTCGTCGTGTGCTGCGGTATGACCTGTACGGTCGCGGCTTGTCGGACCGGCCGGACGCCGCGTACGACGGCCCGATGTACGACATGCAATTGCGCGACCTGCTGGACTCCCTGCGCATCACGCAGCCGGTGGACTTGATCGGACTGTCGTTTGGCGGTTACGTCGCATCGCATTTCGCAGTGCATCAGCGCATGCGGGTGAAGACGCTGACCTTGATGGATCCCGTGAGTACGCAACGGAAGCTGCCCTGGATCCTCACGTCGCCCATCGGCCCGTGGTTCTTCCAGACAATGGCGGTGCCGGGCATGGCTGACGGCCAATCGAGCGACTTCCTTCATCCGGAGAAGTTCCCGGGATGGGCGGACAAGTACCGGCCGCAATTGAAGTACGATGGCTTCGGACGCGCGCTGCACCGCTCCCTGCTCACGTTGTCGACCACCGACTTCTTCAGGTTGTTCGACAGCGTGTCCTCCAAGGAAGTACCGGTGATACTCGTCTGGGGGCTGCAGGATCGCACCGTGCCGTTCACGAACGCGGACAGCGTCCGCTACGCGATCCCGGGCCTGACCGTGATCCCGATCGACTCGTCCGGTCACCTGCCGCACATGGAGCAGTCCGCCAAGACGCACGCCGCGATTCTCTCGTTCTTCGGGCGGCATCCGTAGGCACGAGCCGCTCAGGACGTTGCGCGCGCGGAGCGGGGGCGGCGTTTGCCAGTGGTGTTGGGGGTAATGAATCCGATGCGCCGGCGAGGCGGCGCAGGTGTCGAAAGCAGCCGGCGGACGGCGCTGATCATCACCTTGAGATCCTCGTCGTGGCCGCTCACGCGCTGCTCCAGATCTGCGAGACGGCGTGACACCTCGACGTGCAATGCCGACCACTCGCGAAGCTTCAGGAATGCGCGGACCACGAACACGCTCATCTGCACCGCGCGCCGACTGTTCAGCACAGTGGCGACCATGACGGCGCCGTGCTCGGTGAATGCGACGGGCGAGTACTTGAAGTGCGCGCCCCGTTTTAAGGTCACAGATTGTGACCTTAAACGTTGGATGTCGGCGGACTCCTGGCGCGTCAACTTGAATGCGAAGTCCGGTGGGAATCGCCGGAGGTTGCGCCGGACCGCCTGGTTCAACGCTTTCGTGGAGACACCGTAGAGCGCAGCCAGATCCGCCGCGAGAATCACGCGCATATCGCGGATCACCAGGATCGCATCACCAACGGAGTCGTGGTGCCCAGGCACCAGCAGCGCGCGACTGATTGTTTTCGATGGCATGGTGTCGAAGATTGCGCGCGGGGCCATTGCCTCAAGCCGAATTCGCTGCGCGTCGTACCAAACCATCGCCTCCTCACAGCGTCCAATGGCGCAGGGACGAACGGGCCGGCACATTCCGCCAACCCTTCCGCCATCGCCATGCGCCGACTCGCCGCCATCGTTCCCTCTGTCCTGCTCGCTGGATGTACATGACGGGCTGGCTTGCCGCGAACGGCACGCGTCCCGCGGTGGACTCCGGCTTCGTACTCCGGTAGACGCCGATGCGCCTCTCCGTATCACTGCTGTTCTGCGCTGGTGCGCTTTCCGCCCAAGGGCGCACCGTGGACTGGCCGGTCTACGGCGGCAATTCGGACAACACGCACTATTCGACGTTGAGCCAGATCACGCCGGCGAACGTCAGCAAGCTTCAGGTGGCGTGGACGCACGACACGAAGGATGCGTTTCCGGGATCGGAGATGCAGTCAAACCCGATCGTCGTGAACGGCGTGATGTACGCACTGTCGCCCAAGCAACGGCTCCTCGCACTGGATGCCGCCACCGGCAGGGAGCTGTGGAGCTTCGACCCAACGAACGGCAACTGGAGCGGCCCGCGCATCCGCGCCCGAGGCGTCGTGGTGCACAACGGCCGAGTCTACTTCAACTATCGCTTCCGTCTCTACTCGATCGACGCAAAGACGGGCTTGAAGGTCGCGGGCTGGGGAAATGACTCTGGTTGGGTGGACCTTCGCGAAGGGCTCGGCCGCCCCGCCGAGGGGCTTTCGGTGAGCGCCAGCACGCCGGGCACCGTGTACAAGGATGTGCTGATCGTGGGCACCAACATGCCTGAAGCGCTGCCATCGGCACCGGGAGACATCCGTGCATACGACCTCAAGACCGGCGCGATCAAGTGGGCGTTCCACACGATTCCGCACCCGGGCGAGTTCGGCCACGACACGTGGTCGCCGGATGCGTGGAAGATCGCGGGCGGCGCCAATGCATGGAGCGGCATCACGGTAGACCACCAGCGCGGCTTGGTGTTTTTTGCTACCGGCTCCGCGGCGAGCGATTTCTACGGGGCGAACCGGCTGGGCGACAACCTCTTCGCCAACAGCGTCGTGGCGCTCGACGGCAATACGGGAAAGCGCGTGTGGCACTTCCAGGTACTCAAGCACGACCTGTGGGACCGCGACCTGCCGGCGCCGCCGGCGCTGGTGACGGTCACGCGGGGCGGCCAGCGCGTTGACGCGGTCGCGCAAATCACCAAGACGGGACACGTCTATCTGTTCGAGCGAGAAAAGGGAACGCCGCTCTTTCCCATTGAGTGGAGGCAAATGCCGAAGTCGGACCTGCCGGGCGAAATCGCGGCGGACTCGCAGCCCTTCCCCACGCTGCCGCCACCATTCGCACGCCAGCAGTTGACCGAGGCCGATCTCACTCGCCGCACACCCGAAGCCTATGCGGCTGCGCTCAAGACCTTCCTCGCCAACCCCACGCCGCATCCGTTTTCGCCGCCGAGCTTGGGCGGGCGCATCATCTTCCCCGGCGTGGACGGCGGTGGCGAGTACGGCGGGCCCGCATTCGATCCGGAGACCGGCCTGCTGTACGTGAACTCGAACGAGATGGCATGGATCATCAGGATGGTACCGCGCGACGACAAGTCGGTGTTTGGCGCGGCGTGCGCACAGTGTCACGGCGAGAAGGACTCACCGCAAGCGCCGACGCTCACCGGCATCGGGAGCAAGCGCACGCGCGACCAGATCCTCAAGGTGATTCGCGAGGGCACGGGCAAGATGCCGGCGTTTCAGACCGTACTCGACGCGGGCACCATCACCGACCTGACGAATTACTTGATGACCGGCCGGGACATTGCTGGCACGGCCGCGACGAATCCGTTTTTCCTCAAGTATCGCAACACGGGCTACGACATCTTCCTCGATCACGAGGGCTATCCGGGCATCGCACCGCCGTGGGGGACCCTGAACGCGATCGACCTCAATGCGGGCGCGATCAAGTGGACGATCCCCTTTGGCGAGTATCCCAAGCTCGTAGCGCAGGGCCTGAAGAACACGGGTTCAGACAACTACGGCGGCGCGATCGTGACGCAGAATGGCTTGCTCCTGATCGGTGCGACGACGTACGACAACAAGTTCCGCGCGTTTGACAAAGCCACGGGCACGCTGCTGTTCGAGTACGTGCTCCCCGCAGCGAGCATGGGGACGCCGAGTACGTACATGGTGAACGGCAAGCAATATGTCGTGATCGCGGCGGGCGGAGGCAAGAACGAGGCGCCGAGCGGTGGGACTTATGTTGCATTTGCCCTCCCTTAGGAGAGGCGGGCGACCGGCGATGTCCCGTCCGCGGATCACGCGCCTCTCGCCTCTCGTGTTGGCAGCCCTACTTGCCGGGCACAGCGCCGCTGCCCAGCGGCCCGCGCCAGAGCCGGCCGCGATTTCACTCGAGGTCCGCTCGACGGTGCCTGAGATGGTGCTCCGCGTGCAGGTGAGCGCGCATGATGGCGCGGCCTTTGGCCTCGCGGTCTGGAACGGTGCGCCTGGGTCGGTATCGCAAAGTGGCGGGCAGGGCACCGGCACAACGCCGCTGATCGTGAGCGTTTCAAACACGCGAGGGCGCATCCGGCTCGCGGTCTCGCCAAGCGAGCCACCGATTCGCGTGACGCTCTACGGCGACGCTGCGAGGCCACCTACGGTGCTGGGCACGGGCCGGGTGCTTGACGTCGTTCGCGATTCGCTCGGCAACGTCACCGTCACGCCAAGCAAGTAGGGGTTGGAAACACGAACCGCGCCGGGATTGCTCCCGACGCGGTCGTGTTCCTGCAGTGCCGAACTCTAGAACGAATATTGCATGCGGCTGAGAATCAACCTGCCGACGGCCGGCACCCCGATGAACGTCGGCACCTTGTCGTTGAGCAGGTTCGTCGCGGACAGCGAGAGGGTGAGATTGCGACCAATAGCACCTGACGGCCGGTACGTGACGCTCGCGTCCAGCAGGGCGTTGACCGGAACATCGCCAACGTACACGCCGGAGTTGACCTTGAACGCAGAGGTGTAGCGGCCGCGCACTTCGCCACTGAGTCCGCGACCTTCATCGCGGTACCGCATCGCCAGCGTGCCTTTCTGTTGCGGCGCGTTGATGCGCAGCGGACCAACGCCCGACGGAATGTTCGCGAACTCGGTCTTGCCAATCCAGCCCGCAGTTCCCATGAGCGTGATGCGATCGGTGGCGTCGTAATCGATAGCCATGTCGGCGCCATACAGTGTGATGAGCTCATCAACATTGCGGTACGTGAAGACGAGGTCCGACAGATTGGTCAATCCAAGGTCCGGACTGATCCCCGGCGTTTCCAGCATGATCGTGCCCACCGGCACCTGCGCCAATGATGTGGTCAACGCTGTGGCCAGTGGCGCGACGGCCGCCGCTGGGACACGACCGAGGCCTGCTTGCGCGGCCAGAATTCCGCCGATGTACGCACCGAGCGTCGTGGGATCCATGAACGCGTTCGGTGTGACACTGGCCGCCGGCGTGGTGAAGTTTTCCTTCTGCTCAACCCAGCCGTTGACCGCCACGCGCCACCGGTCCGCAAGGATGCCCTTGTAACCGAGCTCGTACGTGGAGTTGAACTGTGACTTGAGGGGGCCGATGTCCAGGAGCTGCGCTGGAGTCATGACCGTCGCAAACGGACCAGCAGGCGTACCCACCCCCGCCGGATTGAAGAGGCGGAGGATCGTCGCGATCTGCGCCGGTGTCGGGTTGGTGGCGCCCAGCAACGCACCAAACACTAACGGAGCGTTTGCGGCCGACACTCCACCTCCCGCCAATGCGGCGAGGAATGCGGTTTGGTTGCCGGCGACCAATGTCCGATACATCTGACCCGCATGGGCGTCGATGCGAACCTGCGGAAGCACGGCGGGCGGATTCGTCGGGACCGCCGCCACTACCGGGAACGGGGAACGCATGTACAGCCCACCGACTCCGGTTGTCGAATTCTTCGGGTACATGAACCCCGCCGCCGGCACGCCCAACGCGCGAATGCCGTACGAAGTCGTCGCGGTGATCGGGATCCTGGCCTGCGGCAGATCCAGAAAATAGCTGAAGTTCGCCGGCGTCGAGTACGCCCGGTTGTACGTGAAGCGGAGATTCTGTTTGTCGCTGGGCTTGTAGACGATGGACGCGCGTGGCGAAATCAGTTGATCGTCCACCTCGCTGTGCTTGTCGAATCGCAGCGCCGCGACCAAGTCCCACTTCGGAGTGAAGCGCGTGACGGAGTGGATGTAGCCGCCGTATTCCGTGACGTCGTCGATATCCTCGTTGCGGCCGTTGATCGTTCCACCCGTGCGCGGGTTGGTCCCGATGTAGTCGCCGCCAACGACGATGCTCTGTTTGGAACCGAAGTCCAGCGCGTGCTGGATCTGTCCCGTGAGCACGCGGGAGTTGTCGACGATCGGGTTGCCCGTCCGAAGCAGATACGTTCCGTTCCGGTCGAGGCTGTCCGCGCTACCTGCATCGCTGACGTTGTAGAAGACCTGAGCGAATGTGCGGTTCCACCGGAGCCGGCTCTGGGCGGACATGTACGCCCAGTTCTGCGCCTGCCCCGCGCCGTTGGCGCCGGTGATTTCGATAAAGCTGCCGGCCTGCGACATACCCAACGTATTGATCCACTCGACGCCGGCTTTGGGACGGAAATCCACTCGCGCTTCGCCGGCCATCTTGGAGATGTCGTAGTTACGGTCATTGAGCACCTTCGTACGGACACCAACGCCACCGACGATGGCTCCGGTCGGCCGGTTGATCGAGTCCGGCTCCGAGGCATCGGTGTACTCCCAGTCTTTGCCGCGCATGTATTCGCCCGAGACCTTCACGCCCAGCTTCTCGCCGAACACCCCTGCCCAGCGGCCCGAGCCGCGCAAAACACCACGCTCGCCCGCGTCCAACGTCAGGATGGTGCCCTTGGAGTTGAAGGGCGACTTCGTGATCACGTGCAGCACGCCGCTGGCGCTATTCGGGCCGTACAGCGCAGCCGCGGGGCCCAGCAACACTTCAATGCGCTCGATGTCTTCGTTGACCGAAGGGGCAAGGAACGGCACGTTCACGCGCAACGACGGTACCGACGAGAAGCGGTTGTCCTGCATCACCAGCATTGAGCCGGAGAACGCGTTGTTGAAACCGCGCGAGACGATGTTCGCCTGAACCAGTCCGCCGGCCGAAACGTCCACGCCCGCCTGGGCCTTCAAGTGGTCCGTAAAGGACAGTGCCGGTCGCTCCTGGATCTCGATCGTTGAGACAACGCCGACGTGCGCAGGGGCTTCGAGCATTTTCTCGCCGCCACCTGCTGCAGGCGTTGCGCTCACCACGACCTGGCTGAGCATGGCCGCAACCGCGTTGAGCGACAGGTTGAGCTCGACGCTGGCGCCGCTCTGGATCGTCACGTCGCGACGCTCGCCTGCGAACCCGATCCGGCGCACCAACACCGTGTACGTGCCCGCCGGCAGGCTCATGCTGTACATGCCCTCAGCGGTACTGGTCGCGCTGCCGACCGCGCTTCCGGACTGCAATGCCTGCACCGACGCGTTGGCTACAACCGCGCCGGATGCGTCGGCGACTCGTCCTCGCAACGTGCCGTTCTGCGCGGCAGCATCGCTCGCGGTTGAGGTAACAAGCAGCATCAGGACCGCGAAGTAGCCACCCAATCTGGTGATCGCCGCAGACATGGTTCTCCTCCAAGTATGTGGAGAGTCTCAACCTCAGTGACTCAGGAGCGCGCCCTACAAAGTGACCATCTTTCCCCAAATGCGCGAGGGTGGGGGTCGCGAGGGACCCCTGCGCCATGAGCGGGCCTGCTGGCGGGGTGTGGCCCCCACCCCACATCGTTGCGACGACCTTCCGGGAGCGTTTTGATATGCGTCGCCTCGTCGTCGCGCTGTTCCTTCTGCTTCTCCTGCCCTCCGCCGCGTTCGCAACGTGGTCTGTCATTGCGGTGGACATGGCGACCGGGCGCATCGTGATCGCGTCGGCCACTTGCGTCGCCGCCGATGACGCGATGCTCATGGGGGTGCAAGCCGTGATCGTGCCGGGCAGGGGCGTTGCCGCGTGCCAAGCCGGCGTTGATCGCACCAAGGCCAATCAGATGCTCGTATTCCGGGAACTCCAGAAAGGAACGGACCCCGCGAAGATCATCGAGATGCTCTCGGCGGACCCGCAGTTCCAGAGTCGTCAGTTCGGCATCGTGGACTTCCAAGGCCGTACCGCCGGCCACTCAGGTTTGAGCAACGGCTACGTGACGCAGGACATCCAGGGCCAGGTGCCCGGCACACAGATCTACTACTCGATCCAGGGCAACATCCTGCGCCCGGGCGAAGTGGTACCCAACGCGGTGCGCGCGTTCGTGAACACGCAGGGCTCGCTGACGGACCGCGTGATGGCCGCGCTGGAAACGGCAGACAAGTTCGGCGGCGACAGCCGTTGCGCATGTCCGAACTTGCCCGACGGGCAGCTTCCGGTGATTCCCTGCGAGGGCAAGACATCACACGTCGCGTACATCTTGATGGCCGAAAAGAACGATGTGAACGGCGACTCGCACAACAACGGCAAGTACGCCATGTACCTGACGGTGACGCAGCCGGACCAGCCCGGCCCGAACGTGATCAAGCCGGGTGAGAATCTGAATCCGGTGAAGACGCTGCGGATGCGCTATGACAAGTGGCGCGCAACGGCCGGGAGGAACATCAAGTGAGCAAACTGGGTGCTTGGTGCTTTGTGCTTGGTGCTTCGTGCCTCACGGCAGGCATGGCTGACGCGCAGCAGAATCGTGGACGCGGGGGGATTCGCGTCATGACCCTGACGTCGCCGGCGTTCGCCGACGGCGGAATGATACCAGCCAAGCACGCACAGCCCGGACGGGACGTGTCGCCTGCCCTGTCGTGGAGCGGCGCCCCGGATTCCGTCGCGAGTTATGTACTCATCGTGCACGATGCCGACGCGGCGATCGGCGATGGCTTGGACGATGTGCTGCACTGGATGGTGTGGAACATCCCGGGCCGCATGACGTCGCTGCCCGAGGGCGTCAAGCAGGGTCCGACGGTTCGCATCGACAGCGCCAACATCCGGCAACTGAGCGTGAGTGGGCCGTATTATCGCGGACCCGCTGCGCCGAACACCGGCCCGGCGCACCACTACGTGTTCGAGCTGTACGCGCTGGATGCGACCGTGAACATCCAAACCGGCATCGCGGCGACCGTGGTGACGCGCAACGCCGTGCTCAATGCGATCGAAGGCCACGTGCGCGGCAAGGGAGTCCTCGTGGGCATGTACAGGCGGTCAGACCCTCCGCAGCCCTGATTCTCAGCGCTTGCCCTTTCTCCCAATCTCGTAGAACCCGGCCGGCGCGCTGGTAGGGTCGGCCGGATCAAAACACACGGCGCAGACGCGGTTCATGGTCCGGAACCCGAGCAGTTCCACCGACGGCGTGCGGTGCTTGGGCAGCACTGGCTCGTCGCGCAGCAAGTCGGTGCTGAGGTACTTCTTGTTGGAATCCGGGAACACCGTTGCGACGTACGAGTGCCAACCGAGTTCGTCCTGAACCTGCATCGCCGCGAGCAGGTTGGCGCCACTCGAGATGCCGACGCCGAGTCCGAGGTCCCGCGCCAGTTTCTGCGCCATCAGGATCGCGTCGCCGTCGTTCACCTGGACCACGTGATCGAGCCGCTCGAGGTGTACGATGGGCGGCACGAACTCGTCGCTGATCCCCTGAATGCGATGCGTACCCACCTTGCGCCCGGCGCTGAGCGTTGGCGAGTTGGACGGCTCCACCGCGTGGAAGCGCGTGGTCGGATTCCTGGTCCGGAGGTAGCGGCTCACGCCCATGATGGTCCCGCCGGTGCCAACACCGGCGACGAATGCGTCCGGAGCGATGCCCTCGGTCTGCAGCTGCGACCAGATCTCGGGTCCGGTGGTCATCGCGTGCGCCTCGCTGTTCGCTTCGTTGGCAAACTGGCGAGGCAGGAACGCGTTTGGTGTCGCGGCGGCGAGCGCCTCCGCCTGCTCGATAGCGCCGATGAAACCGCCGGCTTCCTTAGATACCAGACGGATATCCGCGCCGAACGACTTGATGAGCGCAATGCGCTCCTGACTCATCCAGTCCGGCATGAAGATCGTGACCGGGTGTCCCAGCGCGCGCCCTATGGCACAGAACGAGATCCCGGTGTTGCCGCTCGTGGCCTCGACGATGAGGCCGCCCGGCCGCAGCTCGCCGGACTCAATGGCCAGCCGCAGGATATGCAGCGCCATGCGGTCCTTGATGCTGCCGGTCATGTTGAAGTTCTCCGCCTTGGCATACACGCGGCGTGGCGCGCCGCCGCTCACGGAGAACTCGATGGCGAGCAACGGTGTATTGCCGACGAGGACGCGGAGACTGCGAAGGCGATCTTCGATGGGCATCCTGTTCATGTGCGCTACAGGATCGTCGCGAAGAGGAACTTGCGGTCGATGTCATCGTCGTAGGAAGAGCGATCCAGCACGGTGGAACCCGGTGGGCGAACGGATCCAACGCTGGCCGCGGTCGCGGTCGCGAGTGTCATTCAGCGTCTCCGATTGGTCGTGTGAACCGGCGCACTCCGACCCCAAAACTCGGGACGTCAAGGCTTTCCTTACATCAGGAGGGGTGGAGGACCGTGTCAGGCGCGTCCCACGCGCGTCGTCGGGGCTTTCCTGACAGGCGCCGCCAGCGCGGAGCGCCTACGCTGCCGGTCTTCAGCGCCACGTTGCGATGGCGTCCAGCGGCTTGCGGGCGATGTCGGGAACGACGGCTCCGGCGGCCGGATAGCCCACCGGCATCACCAGCATGGCTTTTTCATTGGCGGGTCGCTGGAGTAGCTCGCCCAGAAAAGCCATCGGGTTGGGTGTGTGTGTGAGCGTGACCAGCCCCATGTGATGAACAGCGGCGATGAACAGGCCGGCCGCTATGCCGCAGGATTCCTGCGTGTAGTAGTAGGTGCGTTTCTCCCCGTCCGACGACAGCCCATACGCCTGCCGAAAGAGCACAACGACCCAGGGCGCGTCGGTGAGGTGCGTCTTGTGCTCGTCGGTGCCCAGCGGCGCCAAGGCATCAAGCCACTCGGCGGGCGCTCTGCCGTTGTAGAACTCGTGTTCCTCACGTTCGGCGGCTTCGCGAATCTGACTCTTGAGGCCCGCGTCTGACACGGCGACAAACGTCCACGGTTGTTGGTGCGCGCCGCTCGGCGATGTGCCCGCAACGCGAATCGCCCATTCAATAGCCTCGCGCGGCACAGGGTCCGTGGAGAATTGGCGCGTGGTGCGACGACGGCTCATCTCCACGTGGAATGCGCGGCCGCGCGCGAGCGTCTCGTCCATCGGAATGCGCGTGTGATCAAGCAGCTTCATGTGAGGACGCTCGGGGGGCATCAGGCTCATGGAGTCAGGGGGTTTTGGCGGCACCACGCGGCTTGAGTCGCGCGCGCGTTCGTCGAGGTTGGGCGGCAATCTCCGGGCACGCGCTGCGCAACGCGTTCTTGATCGTGTTCGAGTCCGCGATGTCGCTCAGCCCTTCAATCATGTCGGTGTGTAAGCGATCGCTCACATACTCCGAGTCCGGATCCACCGACAGCCGCGCGACGGCCGCGGCACAAAACGCCGGCGTTTCCACGGACAGCTTTCCGGCGGACGTCAGCGATCGGAGGCGGTATCGGACTGGCCCGAGCTCCCGACACTGCTCGGCGTGTTTCTCCTCATGCACGCGCGTGACCAGTGTGTCGTACCAGGGAATGTCGTTCACCATTTTCACCACGGGCGCGCCAACGAACGGGCACGTCGTCCACGCCACGTTCCGCGCGGCTCGGTGGGCCGTCACCCAGGCGGATCGAGCCCCCCAGACGGCGACCACCACCAGCGCAACCACATAGACCGGCTTCACGCGCATGCCCTCAACTTATGGGGCGTTGTCCTGAGCGCGCTTCGTGACCACTTTCGATCAGCCGGACTCCAACCCAACTCGACCTATGCGCCACCTGCTCCGCTTCCGCATCCTGATTCTCGGGCTCGTCATCGGTTCTGTCTTTCTTGTCGAGACCGCCGCAGCCCAACCGTCCACGAGCGGCCGAGTGCCGACGATCGACGACCTCCTCAACATGAAGACGCTCGCGGGCTCACGCATTTCGCCCGACGGCCAGTGGGTGGCGTACGGCGTGAGCGAGACGGACTGGACGCAGGACGCGTACATCACGCAAGTCTGGGTCGTCAATGTGAGCACCGGCGAGCGACGTCAGCTGACGACGCAGGCCAAGGGCGCAGGCAATCCGCAGTGGTCGCCGGACAGCAAGTGGCTTGCGTTCACCAGCACGCGCGAGGAGAACCGGTCGCAAATTTTCGTGATCCGCCCCGACGGCGGCGAGGCGCAGCGCTTGACGAAAGCGGAATCGAGCGTCGGCGGCTATGGATGGTCCGCCGATGGCCGAATGATCGCGTTCAGTGCGTCGGACCCTGATTCCAAGGAACAGAAGGCCCGCGTCGAGAAGTACGGACAGTTTGAGCAAGTGCGACGCGACTACGTGCACTCGCACCTCTACACGATCGACGTTGCCGCGGCACTGATGGCGCCGCAGGCAGGACGCAAGCGCACCATGGGTCGCGAATTCTCCGTCGGCGGTTTCGACTGGTCGCCGGACGGACGTCGCATCGCGTTCAGCGCCACGCTCAACCCCGACCTGATCCAGGGCGCGACGGCCGACATCTACGTCGTGACGCTGGCGCAGGACTCGGCTGGACGCGACGCGATCGCGAAGATCGTGAGCCAACCGGGACCGGACAACGGCCCGCGCTGGTCGCCGGACGGCTCGCAGATTGCGTTTTCGAGCGCGATGGGCCAGACCGTGTACTTCGCGCGCAATTCGCGCATCGCCATCGTGTCCGCGACAGGCGGCATGCCGCGCTCGGTGACCAACGCGTTCGACGAGAACCCAGGCATCGTCGACTGGAACTCAGCCGGCCTGTTCTTCAGCGGCTCTGAGAAGACGGCCTCGCACCTGTTCAAGGTCGACCCGGGCACTGCGATCATCGCGAAGGTGTCGGGCCCGGGCGACTTGATGCTCGGCGGCGCGTCGTTGACTGCTGACGGCAAGACTGCGGCGTACACGCTGTCGTCGCCCACTGCGTTACCCGAGCTGCATGTCTCGCCACTGGGCGCTTGGGCGCCAAAGAAGCTGACCGTCGTTACGGAACAGATCTCGGGCTGGAGCCTTGCGTCGCGCGAAGTGGTCAGCTGGAAGTCGAAAGATGGCGCTACCATCGAAGGCGTTCTCATGAAGCCCGCGAACTTCGACCCGAACAAGAAGTATCCCCTGCTCTGCGTCATCCACGGCGGACCGACCGGCATCGATCGGCCCGCGCTACCAGACCGGCAGTACTACCCCGTGGACATCTGGGCCGCGCGCGGCGCGCTCATCCTCAAGGTGAACTACCGCGGCAGCGCCGGATACGGTGAGAAGTTCCGCATGCTCAACATCCGCAACCTCGGCGTCGGCGACGCATGGGACGTGATCTCGGGTGTCGACAACCTGATCGCAAAGGGCTGGGTGGACCCGAAAAAAGTCGCGTCGATGGGCTGGTCGCAGGGCGGCTACATCAGCGCTTTCCTCACCACATCCAGCGACCGGTTCGCCGCCATCTCCGTGGGCGCCGGCATCAGCGACTGGGCAACGTACTACTACAACACAGACATCACGCCGTTCACGATCAACTATTTGGGCGACGACCCGGTTGACGATCCGGCGATCTACGAGAAGACGTCACCAGTGTCATACGCCAAGAGCGCCAAGACGCCGACGCTGATCCAGCACGGCGAGTTGGACCGTAGAGTCCCGATTGCCAATGCGTATCAGCTGCGGCAAACGCTGGAGGACCGGGGCGTGCCGGTGGAAATGATGGTCTACAAAGGATTCGGCCACGGCATCAACAAGCCCAAGAGCATGCGCGCGGTGATGGAACACAACCTGCGCTGGTTCAACCACTACCTCTTCGGCGACCCGATGGCTTCTCTGGCGACGGGTGGTGCGGCAGTGCTGCCTTGAACGCCGCCTCGACGTTTAGGGTCGTCGTGATCGCACTGGTCGCGTCCGCTCAGGCGGGCGCACAGAGCACAGCTGTTCGCGAGTCGTTCTGGGCGAACCTCGCCGAGCTCTGCGGCAAGGCGTTCACGGGGCGGGTCGTGGAGTCGTCGCCGCCCGACACGGTGATGTCCCGCACCACGCTGGTGATGCACGTGCGGTCGTGCTCGCGCGACACGCTTCGCATTCCCTTCCACGTCGGTGAGAACCGCTCGCGCACATGGGTGATCACCCGCGCGGGCGCCGGCCTGCGACTCAAGCACGATCACCGCCATGAGGACGGCAGCGAGGACGCGGTGACGCAATACGGTGGCGACACGAAGGACGCCGGCACGGCACAGCTCCAGGAGTTCCATGCCGACTCGCTCACCGCGACGTTGATCGCCGCGGCGCGCACCAACATCTGGACGGTGGAAGTGCTGCCCGGCGCGAGGTTCGCCTACGCACTGCGTCGCACCGGCACCGAGCGCCGCTTCCGCGTCGAGTTCGACCTCACCAAGGCGGTGCCCGCCCCTCCACCACCCTGGGGCTCGCGCTAGCGCGGTTGCGTCATTCCGCGAGCGTCTTCATGAATGCCCTCGCCCGCGCTGCCGCATTGCCTGGCGACTTCGGCGCAGGACGATCGCGATCGACCGCAATATCGAGCGCGACGAACACCGGACCGGGTGACGCCAGCGCGCGCTTGGCGTTGGCGCTCCACTCGGCCGCGGTCGAGTAACGAAATACCGAGCCGAATCCGCACGACTGCGCGATCAGGCCCCAATCCAGTTCGCGCGACTCGCGCCGCAGAGCCGGAGCGCCCGGCGTTGGTTGTGAGCCGGTGACTTCATACACGCCGTTGTCAAACACAATCACCGCCAAATTGTCGGGCGCCGCGGTCGTGATGGTCACCAGCGAGCCCAGGTTCATGAGCATCGAGCCATCGCCGTTGCAGACGATCACGCGGCGCTTGGGCTGCGCCAGTGCGATGCCGAGCCCGACTGACGTGGCGTGACTCATGCAGCTGGGCACGAACACGAAGTCGAGTGGATCGAGTCCGGCAGGCCCGCCGCACATGTCGATCCACACTTTGGCCGGCGACATCGTCGTGACGACGACATCGTTTGGTCCGCGTGCCGCGCGGACGGCGGCGAGCGCCTCCTCGGTCGTGAGATTCCTCGGTCCGCTCACGAGCGGCCCTCCGCGATCAACGCCAGGCCGGGCTTGCCCACAGAAAGACAGGCGCGCATGTGCTCGCCAATGTCCGCCAGCTGCTCCGGCGCTTTGACGAACAGCACGTCGAGCTTCCACGCAGCCAGAATCGGCTCTGTGAACACGAGGCTGGTGTCGCCCGGCAGGTTGTCCTGGTTCAGGTAGCTGCGATACCCGATCATCGCGTACAACGGAAGCTTCCACTCGTGCAGCATGTTGCGCAGCGCATCGCCCGACTCGAACAGCCCCGTGCACCGGATCATCACAAGTGGCTTGGCGCCACCCATGTACAGGCCACCGGCGACAGTCCATGCCTCGCCTTCCCGGCATACGCGCACCAGGCGAATACCGGCAGCTTCGATTCCAGGCTCCCACGCGCCAATCGTGCTGTCCGGCACGGTGATGACGTGCGTGACGCCCTGCGCCGAGAGCAGCGACCCGATCTGGTCACCAGTAAACATGAGTGGACAAGTTACGTTCTACCGCATTCAATGCAGTCTCACCCTCGCGCGAGGTTGCGGTCATGGGTCGCTTCAAGGAAGTGGTTCACATCGGCGTCGGCGGTAGCGTCGTCGCCGTGGACATCAAGAGTGGCGAGATCGTCTGGAGCACCAAGCTCAAGTCGCATCAGTTCGTGTCGCTGATAGTTCGTGGCGACCGCGTCTACGCCGGCGCGGCCGGCGAGTTGTTCTGCCTCAGCGCTGGAACCGGCGAGCTCCTCTGGCACAACAAGCTCAAGGGGTTCGGCATGAGCTTCCTCACGTTCGCGGGCACCGACAGCGGGCCAGCGGCGGCGGCCGCAGCGCAAGCAGCGGCTGCCCACGCAGCAACGTGAGCCGCTACCTGATCGGCGTTTTGGCCTGCGCGAGGGAGACGACCACGCCCTTGGGTTTTGCCTTGCTGTAGACCACGAGCACGAGGCGGCCCGCGACGAGCAGGCGTCGCTCCGCCTCACCAATGGTGACGCTTCCCTTCGCGACCGCCATACCCTCGCCCGTGAAGCGGAATACCATCGGGCCCTTGGTGCCGGCGCTGTCGCGGTCCACGCTGATCGCATAGACGTCAGCCGCGGAAACGCCGGCCACAGCGATGGAATACGTGAGCGTGCGGCGCGGTGCGTCGAACGAGAGCGTGCCGCGGACCGTCATCACCCCCTCGCGCACGTCGATCGCATAGTTCGTCGCTGCCGGTGCCGCTCCCGACACAAGAGGCGGCGTCGTGCTGGGCGCCACCCGCGGCCGCGCTGACGTTTCGTAGTCGTACGCCATCGACACGAGGCGCGCGTCGTGCAGGGGTCGGCCGATGAGCTCGAGTCCGATCGGAAGGCCGTCGGGCGTGAAGCCGGCTGGCATCGTGAGCGCCGGCAGGCCCGTGACGGCGCTCAACTGGCAATTGCCGCCGCGCTGCGGCTCCCCGATCGCGGCCGGCTTTCGGCGCACGGTGGGATACGCGATGGCATCGAGCCTGGCGGAGTCCATGAACGCGACCATCAGGTCGCGCGCGACGATGCGCCTCGCGAGCGCCTCGCGGTACGGCAGTGTGTCGCGCGACCCGCTGGCCTCACGGATACGGAGTGTTCCCTCAAGCAGCGCGTGCATCATCCCGGCGTCGAGAATCTCTTTGAGCGATTTCACCGGCGCATTCGGGACCGTGGCCAGGTAGTCCATCAGGTCCGGCTTGAGTTCGAATGGAATCACGCCGGCGCGATTGATGAGCGTGTCCAGCGGCGCGATGACGATGTCCACGATTTCAGCGCCGCGCGCCTTGAGCTTGTCGAGCGCCGACCTGGCAACCCGCGTTCCCTCGGCGTCGTCCTGCTCGGTGCCGAAGTGCGCTGTGAGCACGCCGATGCGCTTGCCCTTGAGCGACGTGGAATCGAGCGACGCAACGAATCGCGGCACCGCGCCACCGTCGAGGAGCTTGGTGGCCGGATCTGTCGGATCCGCGCCGACGGTGGCGTCGAGTCCGATGGCCAAGTCCATCACCGAGCGCGCGATGGGGCCGCCGACGTCCTGCGTGTGCGAGAGCGGCACGATGCCAGCAATGCTCGAGATCCCCTTGGTGGGACGCAGTCCGTAGAGGTTGTGCACCGCAGCCGGGATGCGAATCGAGCCGCATGTGTCGGAACCCCATGCGATCGCGGCGAAGCTGGCGGTGACCGCCGCGCCGCTGCCGCCGCTGCTGCCACCCGGATTTCGCGTCGGGTCGTACGGATTGCAGGTCTGGCCGCCGATGGAACTGATGGTGGTGATGCCAGCGGCGAGCTCGTGCATGTTGGTTTTGCCGAGTATGACCGCGCCGGCATCGCGCAGCTTCTTCACCTGAAAGGCATCGTCGGGCGTCTGCATGCCCGCGAGGGCGATCGTGCCGGCCGTAGTGGTCATGTCGAGCGTGGCGTAGTTGTCCTTGAGAAGCACCGGAATGCCGTGGAGCGGACCCCGCACCTTCCCGGCGCGCCGCTCGGCGTCGAGTGCCGCGGCGTCCGCGCGCGCCTTTGCGTTCAGGCGGATGATGGCATTGAGTGCCGGCGCTTTCTGGTCGTAGGCCTTGATGCGCGCGAGGTAGGCGTCCACGAGTGCGACCGAGCTGGCCTTCCCACTCGACATGAGTGACTGAAGGTCTGTAATGCTGGCCTCGTAGACGATGTCCGAAGCAGGCTTCTGCTGCGCCTGTGCCGCCGCGCCGAGTGCGACAGCGGCGACGAGCCAGGTCATTGTCGGACGCCCGATCACGGGCTGACCGGCTTGAGATACGTGTCCAGCCACCTTCGCTCGTTGAGCATCCGGTGAACGACGTTCCACGACCCTGAGATCGAGTGTGGCATCCCTTGGTACATGATCATTTTCGTCGGCACGCCATTCTTCTTGAGCGCGACGTACATCTGCTCCGCCTCCGAGTACGGCACGCGCTGGTCCACTTCACCGTGGATGAACAGCGTCGGCGTTCGCACGCGGCCCGCGTACGTGAGCGGCGATTGCCGGATCATGATGTTGCGCGCCTTTTCTTCCCACGGCGTTCCGTAGAATTCCGTTTCCTTCGTGCGCGCGATGTCCGCGGTGCCGTAGTCGCTCACCCAGTTCACGATGCCCGCGCCGGGAATCGCCGCGGCGAACCGGTCCGGGTATTGCGTGATGAGCCAGTTGGTCATGAATCCGCCGTACGAGTGGCCCATCGTTGCCACGCGCCGCCGGTCGATGGGCTGGCGCGCGAGCACGTGGACCACGCCGGCCATCACATCCTCACCGTCGCGATCACCCCACGCGCCCCACGTGGCCCACAGAAACTTCTCGCCGTAGCCCGTTGAGCTCCGAAAGTTGACCTTGAGCACGAAGTAGCCGTTGGCCGCGATGTAGTGCGTCTTGAAGTCGAAGGCATATCCATCCGCGGCGTGCGGACCGCCGTGATTCGACACGACCAGCGGATAGGGGCCGCCGTCTCGGCGGAAGCCTTGGGGATACGTGAGGAACCCTTCGACCGGGGTACCATCCTTGCTGGTGAATTGAACTCGCTCGGACCGGCTCACCGCGACCTCACGCAAGAAGTCCGCGTGCGCATTGGAAATGCGGCGCTCGTTTGAGCCGTCGATGTTGGCGACGTAGACATCAGCGGGCGCGTCGAGCAGGCCCACGGTGTATGCCATCCTGGACATGGCCTTGTCGAAGCTGATGCCGGCGATGCGGCGCTCGCCCGATGTCACTTGCTCAACCGCGCCGCCATTCGGCGACACACGAAACAGGTGCGTCGCGCCGCCCACACCGCCCGTGAAATAGATCCACCGGCTGTCGGGACTCCATTGGGCGTTGGACGGCAGGTAGTCCCAGTCGGCGGTGAGGATCTTCTCAGCGCCTCCCGCGGCGGGAATCACGCCGATGTCCGTGGGGCCACCGTTGTCCATTTTCCTTGCGATCACCGCGTCTGTCGACGTGCCGCGCGTGTAGAGGATCCACTTCCCGTCCGGCGCGAAGCGCGCGCCGTTGTAGTCGTAGTCCTCGTTGGTGGTGAGCCTGCTGACTCTGCCGTCGCGCGTCGCGCTGTAGATGTCGTCGCCACCGTATGTGCGCTCGTCGCGGTACTGCGAGTCCGCGGTGAACACCATGAGCGTGGCGTCGCGATTCCAGTTCGGTGCCGCGGGGCGCAATCGCAGGTTCGTGATCTGCCGCCACGTCGAATCGCCGGCCGGTGCGACGAACAACTCGGCGGCAGGGTTGACCGAAGGGTCCACTCGGTTCGGCACCGGAAACGCCTGGCCATCGCGTTGAAAATCCAGCCAGTCGAACTGCGCGCCGCGAAAGCGGGCATCGTGCCGCTTCTCGAAATCAGTTGCGGGCGGCTCGATGCGGGCGGGCGCCGGCAGCTCTCGCACGCTCGCGACCCATTTTCCGTCCGGGCTCACCAATGGTCGCTGCTGCGCTCGCCCGGCCGCTCCCACGTCAGACGGCTGCGCTGCCGACGAAGGCGTCAACGCGAGCCGACGACCGCCGGACGACCATGAGAGACGCCCGTCGTCCAGCCACTGCGGCGCATCGCCGTTGACGCCCGGCGCGCTCACTCGTACCGGAGCGGGGGCCGCGCCCGTGGAGGCCAGCCAGACCGCGACGCTGTCGGCGTTGGTGGCCTCGGTGCGCGTCGACACCGTGTAGGCCACCCACCGGCCGTCGGGCGACATCTGCGGAACGCCAACGTTCTTGAGCCGATAGTAATCCTCGATCGCGAGCGCCCTGCCCTGCGCGCCCGCGACGCTCGCGGCCAACATCGCGACTACCATCCACAGATGCTTACGCATGACGGATCCTCAGCGGCTAAGGCCACTTCTTCTGCACGCGGCGAGATATAGTATGCGGCCTTGCGCGCGGCTCCGCCCGCTGGCCGTCTCCAAGGACCGCAACTGGAGCGTAGTTTCCCTCGCGTGAAGGCAAATGTCGCCGCTGCCGCGCGGATCGCGCTCCTGCTCGTCCTAGTTGTCATGGCTTGGCGCGTCGTGAACTACCGCAGCATGTACGAGCCCGGCCCCGATTCCAGCCTCTTCATGTCGATCGGTTGGCACGTCTTGAACGGACGCGTGCTCTACAGCGAAGCGCAGAGCGGCCCGCCAATAGTCTACACGCTCAATGCACTCGCGCTCGCGATCGGCGGTGACGGCATCAACTCAGTACGGGCCATGGAGCGAGGTGTCGCGGTCGTGGGCGTCGGCGCGTTCTTCGTCGCCGTCCTGTTCGCCTTCGGACGGTTCTGGCTCGCGTGGATCACCAGCGCGCTGTTCCTGTTCCATTTCTATCGACTGGGCGTGATAGAGGACGGCAACGTCACTGAGGAATACGGTGCCGTCTTTCTTCTCCTCGGGATTGCAGGTGTGATTGTTGCGTCGAAGTCCACCGAGCGAAGGCGAGTTGTCCTCGACATCCTGGCCGGAACAGCGTTCGCACTCGCCGTCCTCTGCAAGGAACCGTTCCTGCTCATCGTCGTGCCGTGGTTCGCATTTGTCGCCTGGCCGCGAAACGGCGATTGGGTCGACGCCAGGCGCCGCAGCACCTCGTTCCTCGCAGGAGCTGCGGCGCCGGTCCTCGTCTTCCTGGGCTACCTCGTCTCGCACGATGCATGGACGCCTTGGCTCGATACCGTTGCGGTGAGCCTCGCCTACACAGCCGATGGCCCACAGGATGTGAACAAGTTCGTTCGCCTATTTGAGAGAATGCGTGTACAGATGGTCCCACTGCTGGCTGGCGTCACAGCGGCCGCACTCGGGCTAGTCAGCCTGTCTCGCTGGAGAAGTGTTCGCAGTCATGATGGCGTCCCACTTGCGATTGTGGCGTCAATGGTGATGTCGCTGATCGCCGTGGCTATGGGCGCCCGGTTCTACGGCCACTACTACTTATTCTTCGCCCCGCTCTTTGGGCTATCGTGCGCGTGCGGCATCGCCTTTGTCGCGGACCTCGTATCGTCCAACCGGCGTTGGCAAGGCGTGGCGTTGGCAGCCGGTGTCGGCTTGCTCGCGATTGACGCTGGTGAGCTGAAGACCTTCGCAAGAAATGTCAGCACATCGGCGCAGCGCTGGGAGGGCCACTGGCTGTCGGCGTTCGTCGCCAGGAATTCGGCGCCAGGCGACGCGATCTGGGCGCCTTGGAAGCCCTTGCTTTATGTCGAGTCTCGTCGACTCGCGCCGACGAAATGGCAGTCCGTATTCGACATCTATTTTGTTGACACGCCGGGCAGCACGGCGGCGGACAAGTTCACGACCCTGCGCGCCGAACTCGAGGCGCGACCACCCCAGGTCATCGTCATCAGCCCACTGCCTGGCAGTGGACCAACACGGGGACCGGCTGACGACTTTCTGCGGCGAAGTGGTCTCGCGACGTGGATCGCAACGCACTACGAGAGCGCTTTCTGCACGAGCGACGGTGACACCGACGTGCTGCTCCGGAAAGGAATGGCGCATGGATCGGCAGCGACCGCTGCATCGAGTGACTCCGTGGCGATGCACATCGGCCTCATGTCCCAGTACGTGAGGGTCGACAAAGCGCAGGCCATCGCCTGTTTCCGGCTGCTGCTGTCGCGAAACCCGACGCACTACGGCGCCACCTACCAGTTGGCGAAGGCGCTCGACGTCGCCGGCCGCACCGACGAGGCGACAGTGCAATGGCGCACGGTCCTTCGGCTCGCCCGGGCAGCGTTCGATTCGACCACGGAACGTGAAGCACTCGCCCGGCTTCGCTAGGAGCGCGGCGGCGACTACGGCCGGCTGAAGGGTAGTTGGGCGGTTCGCACCTGCAGCTTCCTCAGTTATGCCTCGTGAACCTCTTGAGAGCACACAGTTGGGACGTCACGCGCTGGGCGTGCCCCACACGCATCAAGGCCGGGGTGCGAGTCGGCGGCGCACTTGTCGGACCGTGGCGCTGTCGCCGATGAGTTCCGCAGCGGCGAGCACCTTCGTCCATTGAGCGGCGGCCTCGGAAGGCCGACCCATCGCGTCGAGCGCTTTCGCGAGCTGGAACCCCGCCCCGTAGTGGGCGGGCTGGCGACGTAGAACGTCCTGGAACCGCAGCACCGCGTCGCGCGCGTCGCCGCGCTCGTACAACGCCGCGAGACCGGCCTTCATCAGCAAGGGCACCTCTTGCTCGGAACGCAAGCGTTCAAAGTGGGACGCCTTCACGATTCCGGTACCGGAACTGCCCATGAGGTCGGCGTTGTCCAACACCAATTCTGTGACGACGAACCCGTCGTTCCCCGCATCTCGGTAGCCGCGTACGTACGCGTCCTGAAAGCCCAGCACGTGGCCGAATTCATGCGCGATCATGTGGCGCGGCGCGTCGTGCGGACTCAGCACGATGGCGCGACCGCCTGCGATGTGCGTACTCCCCGCGCCCGTTGTGAGTACCGCGGCGCCTGCTGGAAACTTGGCGAGATGCGCTGGCACATTGATCGCCGCGCCCTTCAGCGGCGCTGCACACCCGGCGGCCGGTGCTTCGCCGCAGTACAGTGTGCGGGGCGAGATCATCTGCATGACCGGTATCACGCGGTACTCGCCGCCGTTCGCGCTCCGCACGCGCCATCGCTCCGAGACGGCGCGCAACAACTCCTTTACGAACGCCGAGTCATCGATGTCGGTCACCATCGGCACGGTGATGACCCAATCCGCGCCAGATGGCTCGGTCTTCAGGAATGCTGGAGCGTCCACGCGGTGCACATCGGATGCCAGTGCGGTCGCCACAGTCGTCGAATCCGCCGCGCGCTGCGCCGGCGTCTGGACAAAGCGTAGCCGCAACGACGCGTCCTGCAATCGCGTGTTGCGATCAAACACGCCGCGCAGGCGCGCAATCTCGGCTTGCCACATCCAGTTGTAGTTAACATCCGCGTCCACGAGACGCTTGCGGTCCACGAGACCGCGGTATGCCGTTGCGAGCGAGTCCAGCGCGGAACGCCTCGAGGCGGACGCCCGGAGTTCACTCTCCAGGTGTACGAGGGCGGAGGTCTCGCGTTCGATGAGCGCCTCACTCCAAGCCCAGCTGTAGCTAACCAACGGTGCCGGTGCCGCCGGCGGCGGTGCCGACGCGCCGCCGGTGATGCGGGGCAGCAGCTGATAGCCCGTCGCGATACCTGACGGAGCATCGAGTCGAGGCAGCAGGTCCGGCGCCCACCGCCGGACCGTGTCGGACAGGGCTGCGTGAAAGCGGCCAACGCGTTCGGTAAACACGCGCTGGCGCGCCTCCACCTCGCGCCCCCGCGTGAAATACGGCGCGGTCGGCAACGCTTGAGCGCTCCCACTGGAGGAGGCGCAGCAACCGAGCACGAGCAGGACGCGGAAGAGCATTATTTTTGCGAAGGAGCTACACTCCACGTCCATACCTTATATGCCCACACCTGCGCAGACCAGCACAACGAAGGCGGCGGGGGAGCCGCCTCTCCTCTCGGTCGTGGTGCCGTGCTACAACGAGACGGAAGTCATCCGAACTTTCTATGGTGCCCTCAAGTCCGCGCTCACTGCGATGGACGGGTTGGACCACGAGATCGTCTTCGTGGACGACGGCAGCGGCGACAACACCCTTGAACAGCTGAACCGCATTATGGCCGAGGACGCATGCGTCCGCGTGTGCTCACTCTCGCGGAATTTCGGCCACCAGATCGCGCTCACCGCAGGGCTCGACGCTGCCGTTGGAGACGCGGTCGTCTTCATGGACGCGGACATGCAGCATCCGCCGGCGCTGCTGCCGGAACTGGTGCGCAACTGGCGCGCCGGCAACGACGTAGTGTCCGCGATTCGGCAGCAGACTGAGGGCGAGTCGTGGTTCAAGGGCGCGACGTCGCGCGGGTTCTATCGCCTGCTCAATTCGATGAGCGGCACCAAGGTCCCCCAGGGTGCGGCTGACTTCTGCCTGCTGTCGAGGCGCGTATGCGATTCCCTCCGCGGCATGCCGGAACGGCATCGCTTTCTCCGCGGCCTCGTCTCATGGGTGGGCTTCAAGCGCGTGTTGGTTCCCTACGTTGCGCCGCCGCGCGCTGCGGGCACCACGAAATACAGCCTCGTCAAAATGGTGACGCTCGCGCTCGACGCGGTGTTTTCGTTCTCCGCTGAACCGTTGCGCCTGGCATTGCGTGCGGGTCTCGTCGTCGCCCTGGGCGGATTTCTCTACCTGAGCTACACCCTGGGCTACGGTTACTTCGTGAAGGGCCTTGTGCCCGGCTACGCATCGCTGATCGGCGTGGTGCTCATCCTCGGCGGCTTCCAACTCGCGTTCATCGGACTCATCGGCCAATACCTCGCGCGTGTATTCGAGGAAGTGAAGGGACGGCCGATCTACTTGCTCAAGCAGGAGCCTCCCGCGCCACAGCGGGCCGGGCGCGCCTAGGGCGCCGCGCCGTGCGCATCGAGTACGTGGACGAAGGCGGCAACGCGGCGCGTTGGGACGCGTACGTTGGCTCTCGCGCCACCACAGTGACGGACTTGTTTGCGTGGCGCCACGTGGTGCGCGAGGCGTACGACATCTCCTCCCACTACGTGATGGCAGTGGATGGGGACCGCGCCGTTGGAACGCTGTCGCTGTTCGAGATCAAACATCCCGTGTTCGGGCACTACCTCGCGACGGCAGTCTTCGGCAACGACGGCGGGCTGCTTTACGAGTCCGATGTTGCGCGTGATGCGCTCGTCGCCGAGGCACGCAGTCTCGCCATGCGACTGAACGTGTCGTACTTGGTGATTCGCACTCGCGGAGTTCCGCTCGACGGGCACCAGGTGGACCAGCACTATCGCGCGTCCGTTCTCGCGTTGGATGGAACGCCGGACGACGCGCTCAACCGGCTGCCGGCCACCACGCGCAACCAAGTTCGACGTGGAATGAAAGAAGGCTTCACCGTGTCAACGGGCGCAGACCAGATCGATGCGTTTCACGCGGTGTTCCACAAGCACATGCGCGATCTCGGCTCACCCGCGCACGGCCGCGCGTTCTACGATGCGATCCAGCGACACGTGGGTGATCGCGCCGAGTTCTGGGTGGTGCGCGATGGGGCGACGCTCGTGGCCGGCGCCCTGCTGTTCTGCGTGAACGGGACGGCGATGAACCTGCACACCGTTTCGCTGCGTCGGTTCAACAGGCGCTGCCCGAATTACCTGTTGTACTGGAGCATGATCGAAGCGAGCTACAAGCGCGGCATGAAGACCTTTGACATGGGCCGCAGCGAGGCAGGTAGCTCGCAGCTCAAGTTCAAAGAGAACTGGGGCACGCGGGCCGAAGAGTTGACGTACAACTATCACCTCGTGCGCGCGACCGAAATACCGAGCATGAGTCCGCGCGATCCCCGGTTCCGGGCTGCAATCGCGGTGTGGTCACGGCTCCCGGTGTTCGTCACGCGCGCGATCGGACCGCACGTCATCTCGGGCATCGCTTGACCGCACCGCCAGGTTGGCTGGTGGTGAACGCCGACGATTTCGGCGTGTCCCGCGGAACGACTCTGGGCATCGTCAAGGCACACCGTGAGGGCATCGTCACCAGCACCAGCATCGCAGTCACGTACGACCACTTCTCGTTGGCGCTCGAAAGCGCGCGTCAATGCCCGGACCTCGGCATCGGGCTGCATCTGACGCTGACGTCGGGCCGCCCCGCCGCGGGCCACGCGCGCGTGCCACTGCTCGTGAACGACGTCGGATTCTTCCGCTTTCGATTCCTCTCCCTGCTCAACACGAACCTTGCGCGGGTTCCGGGCCTGCACCAGCAACTCGCGCTGGAGATCGACGCTCAGTTTGCCAAACTGGCCGACGCCGGCTTCAAGGCGGACCACGTGAACGGCGAGCGGCACGTGCACCTGATTCCTGGAATCTTCGAGTTGGTGCTTGCCGCCGCACGCCGGTTTGGCGTTCCCTACATTCGCGCCGCGCGCGACATTGGGCCGCGCCTGCTACGCGTGCGCGACTCGTTCGCGCTCGCGATCAATGGCGGCTTCCTCAAATGGGCCGTCCTTCGCTCCCTCACGTCCCGGGCGCGCACTCGCGCCGCGGACCTTCGAACTGCGAATCAGGTAGCGAGCTACCTCTACACCGGACGCACAGGCAGTTTTCTGCCGATGCTTCTCGCGCTGCCCCCGCAATCCGGAATCACTGAAGTCATGGTTCACCCGGGCATTCCGGGTGAGGACCGCGGCCTTCAACTCGGCAACGGCGAACTCGAACGCTACGTCACGTCGCCGGATCGGCAGGCGGAACTGCGTGCGTGCATTGCAGCGCGGAACCACACCGGCGGCTGGAAGCTGACGACGTTCGGCAAGCTGGCTCGCGGTGCCGAATGAATATCGCGCCGATGAAGCCGGAACACGTGCACAGCGTTGCGTCACTCCATTCACGGGAGCTCACCGGCCTGCTGCGCGCGCTCGGCCCGTTGGCGACGCGCGAGTTCTACACGGGCAGCATAGAGTCACCCCGAACCATCGCGTTCGTGGCCCTCGACGGCGGTACGGTGCGCGGCTTCGTCTGGGGTTCGCTGCAGCCGCGCGCGCTCAAGCTGGAGTCCATCGCTCGGCGGCCGTTCAAGTTCACGATCGCGTCGGCGATTGGCGTCCTGCTGCGGCCAAGTGCACTCCCGGTCGCATTCGAGATGCTGCGCGGCTCGTCTGGCAAGTATGACGCAAGCGTACCGGAACTGACGTACATCGCGGTCGCTCCCGAGGCACGGCGCGCCGGCGTCGGCCGGCAGCTCGTGGACAGATTCACTGGCGCAATTCGCGCCGCCGGTGCCGCGTCATATGAACTGAGCGTCGACCACGACAACGCCGGCGCTGAGAAGTTCTATCGCAATCTGGGCTTCGAGAAAGTGGGCAGTTATCGCGAATACGGCGTTCATCACAACCGGTACCGATTGACCGTAGGTCGCCCGTCGTGACCGCCCCGAGGAGCATGCGCGAGCGCGTCGTCCGCTATGCGCTCGCCGGGCTGTTCGCCACGGCCGTGTACTTCGCGTCCGTCACAATGCTGGTTGAGTTGGGCAGCGTCGCCGCCGTGCCGGCCGCCGCCATCGCGACGCTCGTGGTCATGGTCACGTCGTACGCCGTGAACCGCACGTGGGTGTTCGACGCGACCCGGCCGCACTCATCGTCGTTTCCGAGATTCGCACTCGCCACTGGGATCAGCGTCGCGCTCAATGCCGGCCTGATGCACGTCGCCGTGAAGTGGCTCGGTTGGCCGTACCTCGCCGGCGCGGTGCTCACGACGTTCGTGGTGCCGCCGGCCAATTTTACGATGAACTATCTCTGGTCCTTCAAGCCTGCCCGCGACGACTAGAGCCAGTTTACGAACGCCGGGATCGAGTTCGGCGGCACGGGCACCACGAGGTCCACACGACGCCCTCGTGAGTACGTCACGTAGATCCGGTTCTCCCGCGGCTCCCAGTACGCAGGGTCCAGGATGCCATCGTGGTTATAGTCGGCCGGCACCGGCACTGCAGTCGGCGTCCCGAACCGGAACTGCGTAATCACGCCGTCAGGCACTATGCGCCAGTACCAGAACTGGTTGTCGGGATTCCAAATCGCCACTTGATCGAAGCCGAGTCCCGCGTAGTCACCGGGCACGAGCACATCGCGCGCACCACCGCCCCACCGGAACTCCGTGCGCACCGCCGACCCCAACCGCTGGATGACGAACGATGTCGTCGACCGGGACCACAGCCCGAGATCGCCCCTGGTGCCACGCGCGAACCGACCCGCGAAAGGCAACGGCGCAGCGATTTCGCTCATGGTCGGGCCCTCGATTCTTTCGTTCGGAGCAGCCCACCACTCCGCCACCCCAGGCCGATACACGAGGTGGGTATCAGCGCCGTCGCCGTCCAGATCCGCGATGATCGGCATGTCCAGATTCCAGAAAAACCGCCTGTACTCCGGCTCCCATCCACCCCTGTCCGAACCGCGATAACTCCAGTACCAGTCGCTCGTCTCGTTGATGTCCATCAGCGTGCGGCCAAGACGGAAGTCGGTGTCGCCGGGGCGTCCGAAGTGCAGATCGGCCTTTCGGTCGCCGGCAAAGCGGCCGACGTAGAGCTGTGAGAACTCGCTTTGCGCTGACGCGGGCGCCGTGACCACGGTGCGGCCCACGATCACGTGGTGCTTCAGGTAGTCGTAGAAGATGAGATCGTCGCGTCCGTCGCCGTCCCAGTCCGAGTGCGCCTGCGACACGATGCGTGGGCGCCAATAGTGCCCGATGTTGCGATCTACGTCGACCGTCGGCTTCTCGATGGAATACAGGATGCGTTTGGCGCCCGACGCGCGCTGCACAAAAGCGCTCTCGGCCACGAGCTTGGCGAACCGCGATTGCACGATCAGGGGCGCATACGCCATGTCGCGCTCCGGTCGCGCGTAATACCAGCGGCACTCGCAGGCCTCAGCGGCGCCCGGCAGTAGTCGCGCCATCCGGCTGTTGAGCACAAACCGGTCGGCTACGACCGAGGTCGCGAGTCGATATCCCACGCCGGTGCGTTCGTACGCACTCGGCGTCAGCGTGAACGCACTGCCCCCGAAGAGCAGCAGTTCACTCAGGAATCGTGTCTTGCGTTCGTCGGCGGCCGCGTCGAACAAGACATCCCGAGGGCCACGCCTTTGGTCACGGAAAGCGATCGCGATCTGCTCCTCGACCGAGCCGCGATAGTACGGCGCCCGATAGAAGCCCACCCACTGCCGGCCCGAGTCTGTCGCCTTCGTGATATGACTGTAGGAGAACGCCAGCGGCATCACCGCCATCGCCGCGCCTACCGGCAGCAGCGCCGCCCAATGCACCCGCTGCGCGAGCCATGCGGCTCCGTACGCCGCAACCAGCGCCATGCCGAGTCGCGCTGCAAAAAAGAACTTGCTGATCTCCGTGAGCTGCTCGAGCCCGTTGGTCTCGGACGTGTAGAAGGCCAACTGCGGCAGCATGTACGAGAACACGGTGAACACGGTGAACAGCACGAACGCGAACCCGGCAGGCGACATGTCCGAAGGACCGCGTGGCACTGGGCTCCGGCGGAAACGCAACGCCGCTACAATCCAGGCGCCGAGCGCGAGCAGCAACGGCAACCCGAAACCCGCCAGGTTCCAGTTCAGAAATCCGGCGACCCCGCCTACTGAATAGCCAAAGCGGCTGCGCAACGTAAACACGTCGCTGGACGATCCGTACTCGGCGCCGCGCGCGAGAAAGCCGCCGTGCGCGAGCGCGAGCACTGCGAGCGCGACACCAAAGGCCACGCCGTTGGCGAAGCGCTCACGGGTCGGCGAACGAAGCCATACGCCGAGGAGTACCAAGCCGGCGCTCACGGCGGCGACGCCACCGAACACCGCGTGCGCGAGAAACAACACCGCAAACGCCGCGATCATCAGCGAGAATGTCTGCCACTTGTACGTCGAGCGCGTCTGCCAGCGCACAAACAGAAACAGCGCCGGAAGCGTCAGCGCGATGCCGATCGACACCGCGTGTTGCTGGAATTGCGCCGCGATATCCCACGGTAGATTGGAGATCGTTCCGTCTCCGTTGCGGACGTGCGCGCTCGGCACGCGCGATGCGGCGACGAGATTTGACACGAAGCTGCTGTCGCGGTTCCAGGCGTGAAGCCTGTCGGAGGCATCCGGCGCAATCGAGAATCCCGAGTACGCCTCCATGCTGCGCAAGTACAGCCATCCCAGTCCGCCGCCGAGCAGTGCCGCTGCGCCGCCAAACAACGCCGGTGCACGATCGAACTTCATCTCGCGAAGCCAGTACACCACGAACAAGAACGCGAAGATCCAGAGCAGCGTGCTGGCGATGTCCACGCACGTGCCCGCCGACAGGCCCGTAACCCACTTGGCTGTGCCCGAGAGAATCGTGAAGCCGTAGTGATACTTGATCGGCATGTCGGGCAGCGCGTTGTGTCGCGGCGGAAAAATGCCTTCGGCGAACTGGTTCGCCGAGGTGAGGTGAATCGCACTGGCGAAGACCTCGTCCCAATACGGCGTGCCCACCGCGAGCAGCCACTGCGGAACCCCCAGGATCACACCCACCAGCACCACCGGGGCCCACTCACGCCACGTGACTACCAGCGGCATCAGGCTCATCTCCGACGGCCACCGCCCATTCAGTCGAAGTCCGACCGCCAAACTCACCGCGATGTACGCCGTGGCGACAACGGTTGAGTTCTCCACCTGCCGGCCGATGAGGTTCACCACGCTCAGGTAGCCCACCATGCCGAGCGCGATGCCAAGCAGCAGCCGGAAGATCGGTCGCGAGTCGCGGTCCAGGAGTCGGCCAGCGGCCCACCACCCGGGCGCGACCACCACTAGCAGCGCGACGATCGCAAGTCCGACAGCGAGAATCGTGGTCAGAGTCGCCTTCTCCCCCCAAATTCGGTCATGGTCGTATCGTCCGGGACGAGGTACGATATCACGTCGGTCCGCTGGCCGCCTATTCCTCCCGAGAGCCCGTCAATGATGCGCCGAATCCGCACCCTCCTTGCCCTTGCCGCCACGGCGTCGATGCCGGCCGTGTCCACCGCGCAGGCGCCGGCAAACCGCATCACCACACCCAAGGAAGAGTTCGGCAAGAACTTCGGCGACGACTACTTCCTCGCCAACTACAAGCAGATCTCGGCGTACTGGCAGAAGCTGGACCGGGAATCCGACCGCATGGTCGTGCAGGAGATCGGCAAGACCGCCGAGGGCCGCCCGCACCTGATGGCGATCGTGACGTCGCCGGCCAACCACGCAAAGCTGGCCCGCCTCAAGGACATCTCACGACAGCTCGCGATGGCGGAAGGACTCTCCGACGCACAGGCGCGTGCGCTTGCAAAAGAGGGAAAGGCCGTCGTCTGGATCGACGGCGGACTCCACGCCACCGAAACGCTTGGCGCGCAGCAACTGGGCCAGATGGTCTACGAAATGGTGAGCCGCAGTGACGACGAGACGATGCGCCTCCTCGATGACTGCGTCATTCTCTTTGTCCACGCGAACCCGGACGGCAACGACCTCGTGTCCGACTGGTACATGCGGCGCGCCGACACGCTCCAACGCACCACGTCCGGCTTGCCGCGTCTCTATCAGAAGTACATCGGGCACGACAACAACCGCGACTTCTTCGGGTCCACGCAGGCCGAGACCGAGAATATCAATCGTGTGCTGTACCACGAGTGGTTCCCGCAGATCCTGTACAACCATCACCAGAGCGGACCCGCGGGCACCATCGTGTGGTCGCCGCCGCTGCGCGATCCGTACAACTACAACCTGCATCCGGCACTCGTGCTCGGATTCCAGTCGCTGGGCGCCGCGATGCACACACGGCTCGCCATCGAGGGCAAGCCGGGCGCCACGATGCGGAGCGGCGGACCCTACGACGGGTGGTGGAACGGCGGCATTCGCAACACCGCTGCGTTTCACAATGTCATCGCGTTGCTCACCGAAATGATCGGCAGCCCCACACCGATGCGCGTGCCATTCGTGGCGCAGCGCCAGCTCCCGGGCGCGGACATTGCATTTCCGATCGCGCCGCAGGAGTGGCGTTTCCGTCAGAGCGTGGAGTACTCCACGTCGCTCAACCGCGCCGTGCTCGACTACGCCTCGCGCATGCGCGAGAACGTGTTGTTCAACATCTACACGATGGGCAAGCAGAGCATCGAGCGCGGCAACACGGATACATGGACGATCAATCCCAAGCGACTTGCCGACGTCGCGGCGCGCCTACCCCAGGGGGCCGGTGCGGCGAGTGAGCGCGATGCGCTGGCGATGACAGAGCTGCGCAAGCCCGAGCTCCGTGACCCGCGAGCGTACATCATTCCGGCCAGCCAACCGGACTTCCCCACCGCCACGAAGTTCATCAACGCGTTGCGAGAAACCGGCATCACCGTGAACCGCGCCTCGCGTGACTTCACCGTGCAGGGAAAGCGCTACCCCGCCGGCTCATTCGTGGTCTTTACGGCGCAGTCGTTCCGGCCACATGTCATCGACATGTTCGAGCCGCAGGTGCATCCGGACGTCTTCCCCGTGCCCGGTGGACCGCCCACGCCGCCGTACGACAACGCTGGCTGGACGTTGGCGTTCCAGATGGGCGTCGAGTTCGATCGCGCTCTCGAGCCGTTCACCGGGCCGTTCGTCAAGGTGACGGACTGGAACGTGAAGATGCCGAGTGCCGCAGTCACCGAGTTCACGGGCGCATCCGCGTTCGCGATGCCGGCCACCATGAACAACTCCTTTATCGCCGCGAATCGCCTGCTCAAGGCCGGCGCCGAGGTGAGCCGGCTCGCCAACGGCGACTTCGTCGTCCGCGGGCGCCAGGCCAGTGACGATGCGATGATCACCATGGCCGTGCAACTCGGCGTCCCCTTCACCGGGATGCGCGGCTTTGACCCGGAGACGCCGATCAAGCGCGCGCGCGTTGCGTTGTGGGATCGCTACGGCGGCAGCATGGAGAGTGGCTGGACGCGCTGGATTCTGGAGCAATTCGAGTTCCCGTTCGAGCGGATCTTTGCGCCCGCGCTGGACGCCGGCACCCTGAACTCGAAGCACGACGTCATCGTGTTTGTTGACGGCGCCATTCCCCGCGTCGGCCTGCAAGTGCGTCCGCAGGACACGGCTTCCATCGCAGATCTGCCAGCCGAATTCCAAAATCAGTGGGGCCGCGTCTCGGTAGAACGGACTCTCCCCAAGATCAAGGAGTTCGTCGACAACGGCGGCACCGTCGTGGCGATTGGCAGCTCGGCGATGAACCTCGCCGAATTCTTGAAACTCCCGATCACAGACCACCTCGTCGAGAACGGCGCGCACTTGCCGCGCACCAAACTATTTGTGCCTGGGTCATTGCTGCGCGCGCGCGTGGACTCCACACAAGGCATCGCGGCGGGCATGACGTCCTTCGCCGACTTCTTCTTCGATGACAGTCCGGTGTTCGCAATTGCGCCAAACGCGCGCGGTGTCACCAAGCTCGCGTGGTTCGACAGCGAGACGCCGCTCCGAAGCGGCTGGGCGTGGGGCCAGAAGTACCTCAAAGACGGCGTCGCCGCAGCACAAGTGAGTGTCGGTCGTGGCCGCGTGATTCTCTTTGGCCCCGAAATTCTTCAGCGCGCACAGCCGCACGGTACGTTCAAGCTGCTGTTCAACGCCCTTTACACACGCGGATCGCCCTGACCCAGCGCCGGCGCCAACTTTGAGATTCAATGCGAAAATCATCGCACGTCGTCGCGGTCGCATTTGCGCTTGCCTGCGGGCGCATGACATCAGCCCCCGCACAACTTCCCGCACCCATTCCGCCGATCGACGGCAGCCCGACTACCGCGTTCGCGCTGCGCCAGGTTGAAATCGCCGTCGGCGCTGGCGCCGCGGCCGACCCGCGCAAATGCTTCTACGCGCACTACACCGGCTGGCTCACCGACGGCAAGAAGTTCGACTCGTCGCGCGACACCACGCCGCAAGGCCAGCCGAAGAAACCCATCGCGTTCCCGCAGGGTTCGCGCCGCGTTATCGCCGGCTGGGACCTCGGATTCGAAGGCATGAAGGTCGGCGGCAAGCGCCGGCTGTTCATTCCCTACCAGCTCGCCTATGGCGAGCGCGGCCGGCCACCCGTGATCCCGGCGAAGGCGGAACTGATTTTCGACGTCGAACTCATGGCGGTGGCGGACACACTGCCGACCGCACCGCTCGCGCCGGGAGCACGGCCGCCCACGGCGCCCAGCTGCCACACGTGGGACAGCCTTCCGAAGTAGTTCAGTACTTCAGGCCACCCGCGTCCGCGAACTCCTTCATCATCTTTTCCTGCTCGGGCGTCAGCTTTTCCGGCACGACAATTTCCACTTCGACGATCAGGTCGCCGTGGGCTTCGCCCTTGATGATGCCCTGACCGCGCACTCGAAAGCGTTTCCCCGCTGGCGTGCCCGCCGGAATCCGGATCGAGACCTTCTTTCCGTCCAGCGTCTTCACGTTGACCTTCGAGCCCAAGGTGGCCTGCGCAATGTTGATCGGCACGCGCGCCACGAGGTCCAGGCCTTCGCGTCCATAGAAACGATCCGGCTGCACCTGAAAGTTGATGAACAGGTCGCCGGGCGCGCCGCTGCGGGCACCGTGCCCACCCTGCCCCTTGAGCCGGATCTTCGTGCCGGTATCGGTTCCGCTGGGCACAGTCACCGCGATCCTCCGGTGCGCGCGCTTGTCGCCGGCGCCTTTGCAGTTCGTACACGCCTTGCTCGCCGTCTGGCCGCGACCCAGGCACGCTGGACACGGACGGTTCACCGCGAAACCGCCCTGGCCGAACGAGATGGTACCGCGGCCGCCACACTCTGAGCACGTCTGGAATCTCGCGCCCGGCGCGCCGCCGCTGCCGTGGCACACGCCGCACTCCTCGTTCACTTCGAGATCGACGTTCACTTTGCCGCCCATAGCGGCCACGCGGAACGGAACCTCCAGGTTCACCTCGACGTCCTGACCGCGCTCGGGCTCATTTCGCTTGCGGCCGCCGCCGAACATCGAGCCGAACAGGTCGCCCAGCCCGCCGAGTCCGCCAAGGTCCATTTCCTCGAAGCGGAAATCAGCACCGCCGGGAGCGCCGCCAGTGCCACCGCGGGGCGCGCCGCCGCCGGGTCGCGCACCGCCGCCCGGAAATCCGCTGAAGCCGCCAAAGCGGCGCATGTCGTCGTACTTCTTCCGGTTGGCTTCGTCGCCCAATACCTGATACGCCTCGGAGATGCCCTTGAAGCGCTCAGCGGCTTTCGGATCGCTCCGGTTTTTGTCCGGATGGTGCTTGGACGCGAGCTTCCGGTAGGCCTTCTTGATCTCGTCGTGGGTCGCGGACGAAGGCACGCCCAGCACCGCGTAGAAGTCCTTGCTCTGCGCCATGCCGCCCCTACGTGGTCAACCGTTCCACTGCTTCACGACGACGCGCGCGGGGCGCAGCAGCTGGCCGTTGAAGCGGTAGCCCACCTGGAAGACCTTCGAGACGGTGTCGTCGTCTTCCTTCGACAGCGCAGGCTCGGTCGAAACGGCTTCGTGCACGGTCGGGTCGAACGTCAGGTCCACCGGATTGATGAGCTCGAGCCCCGCCGCGGACAGCGACTTGGACACCTTGGCCTCCACCATCTCGATGCCCTTGTGGAGGGTCATCGGATCCGTGGTTGCGGGGTCGATGTCGGCGAATCGACTCAGGTCGTCCAGCGCATCGATCAGCTTGGAGACGATCTCCGCCTGCGCGCGCGAGCCCATCTCAAGGCGCTCTTTGGTGGAGCGCTTTCTATAGTTGTCGTACTCAGCGGCCAAGCGCAGGTACTTCTCCTTCTGCTCGGCCAGTTGCACGTCGACATCGTTTGTTGGTACGGTAGACGGCGGCGGCTCTGCCAACGCGCCCTCGAGCGCGTCCGGCGCTACCGCGCCTTCGACGTCGCGTACCGGTTCCGCCGGCTCGCTCGCCTCCTCACGTTTCTTGCGGCTCATGGCGTGAAGTTTCGCGGGTTGGCCCCCGTCACGCCACCCAAGGCTGACCTCAGGGCGTAACAGTCGGTGGCGACGCCAGAGCCTTCGTCAGTCGGAACAGGAACTCCTGGCCCTCGAAGAACGACTGCATCCGCATACGCTCGTCGCGGCCGTGCGCACGTGCGTCCACCGTCGGGTCGCTGAACAGGCCCGAGACGCCGAACGACGGAACGCCCGCTGTACGGAAGAACCGTGAGTCCGTCGCACCCGTGGACGTCACCGGCACCACCGGGATGTTGCCGAACATTTCCTTCGTGATTTTCGCAACCGGATCCATCAATTCAGGCACCAGCGCCAGCGCAGGCGTTGACGGCGCCGCGGCGCCCAACCTGCCTTGCGCCACAATCTCTACCATGGAATCCCCGATCACTCGAGCCAGTTCTGTGCGCACTTGATCGATGGATTCGTCGGGGAACTTGCGGCAATTCACCGTCGCCTCGGCCAACTGCGGCAGCGCGTTCGACGCATGACCGCCGGTGAGGCCGGTTGCGACACATGTCGTCCGCAGCATCGAGTTGTAGCGGGGATCCGCTGCAACAACCTTCAATGCCGCCACATCGCGCGGATTGGCGACCAGCGCCTTCATGGCGCGGCCCATCTCCGGAGTCTCGACCTCGGCCGTCCTCGTGAAGAAGCCCTTGTTCACCTCGTTGAACTTCACCGGAAAGTTGTAGCGGCCCACCTTGCTCAACGCGTCGGCGAGCGAAGTAATCGCGTTGTCCGCGCGCGGCACGGACGAGTGCCCGCCGCGATTCGTGACCCGCAAGGTGTAATTGGTGACCGTCTTTTCGGCAGCCTGCACCGAGTTGAACAGGTACTTGCCATCACGCAGCGTGCCGCCGCCGCCTTCGTTCACGACCAGGACGCCGTCCACCTTGTCCTTGTGGTTCGCCAGCAGCCACGCCACCCCGTTCGAGCTGCCGCCCTCTTCATCCGCCGTGAGCGCGATGATGATGTCGCGGTCCGGCACCCAACCCTCCTGCTTCCAACGGAACACGTTGGCCACGAAGATCGCACACATCGCCTTGTCGTCCGCGGTGCCGCGACCGTACCAATAACCGTCGCGTTCGGTGAAGACGTACGGATCGAACTCGGGCGACCAATCCGCTTTGAGCGCTTCCACCACGTCCAAATGCGCCAACAGGATGATCGGCTTCTTCGTCGATCCGGGTTTGCCGCGAACGCGCGCCACAACGTTGTGCTTGTGCGGTAACGGCCCGCCAACAAAGATGTCCGCCTCGGGAACGCCCGCGTCGCGGAAGCGCTGCGCCATCGCCACAGCGGCAGTCGTGATGTTGCCGGTCGTGACAGCTGTGTTGATCTCGATTAGCTGCCTGTAAATGTCGCGCGTGAGCTGCTGGTGTGGCGTCATCTGCCCCGGCGTATACACGCCTTTCACTTGCGACAATCCCTGGGCGGACAGCGATGAGGCGGCGACAAGCGACAGCACAAGGAGACCAGAGCGCATCACGGATAAACCTCGGAAGGTAGGAGTTGCTGACCTGTAGTATGGGCCCGCGCAGAGCCCACGCCAAATCGGGCGCCAGAGGCGCCCGCCGAGAACGGCCCTATCGTGGCAACCGCTTCTGCCAGCGCAGGCCGAGGTAGAACACGTGCCCATCGACGCCCGGATTCTGGCGCGCCGTGTACATGTTCGAGAGGTGGTGGAATTTGTAGCCCAGCTGAACCGCATGCGTGCGGTTCGTGAACAAGTACGCGCCGCCCCCGAACTCGATCGAGAAGTTGAACCGCTTGGCGCCGTCCTGCGGCATCATGTCCGAGAACCACGCGCCACCCAGCGCCGCCATGCTGTAGAAGTCTACGGACTTCGTTCCTCTGAACTCGCCCTGCAGACCGAACGGCGAGAGCCCCGCCCCGAACACCGGCCCGCGGCCGGATTCCACCTTCCGCTGGATGCCGTTCGTGGTCACCCATTTGTAGCGTGGGTTGTTCGAGATCATCACGAACGGCGTCGCATTGGGCGCGTACATCAGCGAGAAGCGTCCCGCGCGCAGCACCGGCGTCGCGAAATGGACGCCGACAAAGAGGTGATTGCGGTCTGGCGTCGTGCCCCAGTTGTATCCCGCAGGCGAGTGTGCTCCGCCGCCTAGGTAGGGCGACATCGACCACGTCCCGGTGGCAGGCCGATCGGGCACTTGCGCCTGCGCGCCGACAGCGACGGCAGCCGCTACTGCTGTGATCAGATTGACCTGACGAATCACGTTGCTAAGGGGTGAGCTTGAAGAGTGCACTATAGCCTTCATGGCCCGCGAAGAAGCTACGGGCTCGGTATTCCTGGGCAAGCAGCGGGTAGCCTGCGTCCTGCCAGCTCTTCATGCTGACGTAGAAGTCCCACGACCGTGACTTCTTGGGGACGAACAGAAGCAGCGTTGTGCCACAGATGTCCGCGCCCGGCCCGGCGTCCAGAATGCGCGTGTCGTCGCCAATGCGCATGCTGAACAGCAGCCCCCGCCCCGCAAGTGGATCCGCTTGCTTGTCACATGCCGGCCCGCCGTTGTCGACAACAATCGTGTCGTTACCCGGGTTCTTGGCGCTCACGCGGATTCGGATGCGCGACGCAGTGTCGGAAATCGAGAACTGGGTTGGCGTGACCGTCACCCAGACCTGGAGTCCAATGTCGGTATTGGCGGCGGTGCGCGGATCGATCAGCCGGACGCATGCGGCCAAGGCCGCGACGAGACCCAACCCGCCGAACAACACGATTCGCCGCGTCGTCGCGGTCGCATTATCGAGAGCCATTCGCGCCTGAACGGTCGCCACCGGCGGCACCAGCATCAAGACGCCCGCCTGTAACAGGAGCCCCGCTATCCTTAAGGTTGAAAGCAAGTTGGGCCGGACCAGGTCACCGTATTACCGAGGTCGTCCATGCGCACAGCCGCGATTGTCCTGATATGCATTTCCGTTGTCGCTTGCGCCGGGAAGAAGATTGCAGCACCGCCGCCGCCAGAGCCCACGCCCGTGGCCGCGCCCAGAGTCGAACGTGCCGCGCCGGAAACGGTGACCGTTACCGTCCGCGACGCCGAACTCGACCGCCGTGTTGCGCGCTTGGAACTCAGCGCTTTGGGGCGCGACGCCCAACTCGTGGAGATGGAGACGCGCCTGGGCGACGCGCGCGACGAGGTCGTCCGCACCATGGCCAAGCTCCAGACGCTCTCCAGCCGCGCCGAGGCCGCGTCGGGCATCGCGGAAGCGGAGGTTGCGCTTCAGACACTTCGAGGCCGCGTCGGCACCCAGCATCCCGATGTCGTCGAGGTCTCGCGGCTGGTGCAGCAGGGTTCCAGCGAGTTCGGAAGGAACAACTTCGGCGGCGCGTTCTACCTCGCCAGCCAGGCCAAGGCGCGGGCAACTGCCGCCCGTGGGCGACTCGGAGCCGCCGCCGCCGCGCCGCGGCCGGGCGAAGTGGCCTTCGCGGTGCCGATTCGGATCAAGACCGTGAGCCGTGGCAATGTGCGCGAAGGGCCGGGCACCAACACCGCCGTCGCGTTCGCGGTCGACAATGGTGCGCAGCTCTCGGCGTTCTCGATGACCGACGACTGGATTCGCGTCACGGATGACGCCGGCAGGTCCGGTTGGATCTTCCGGACCCTCGTGATCAAGCCTTAGGCTTCTTCTTCGTAGAAGTCGCGCGGCCTTTCGCAGCCGCCTTGGGCTTCGCGATCGCCAACACCGTGGTCGTCTTGCGGCTGGTGGACTTGCCGCGAACCACCTGATTGCGGCCGGCCTTCTTCGCCTCGTACAGCGCTTTGTCTGCAACAGCGATGATCTTCTCAGCGGTCTTCGCGTCCGTCGGAAATTCCGCCACGCCAAGACTGAGGGTGACCTCCCGTCCTCCGAACTGCGTCGCGGCAACCCGGGCACGCATGCGCTCGGCCACTTCCATCGCGCCCTGGACCGACGTCTCGGGTAACAGGGCCGAAAACTCCTCGCCCCCGTAGCGCGCCACGCAGTCCACGTTGCGCGTGGAGTCCTGGAGAATCTTGGCCACCTGCTTCAGCACTTCATCGCCAGCGGGGTGACCGAACTCGTCATTGTACTTCTTGAAGTAATCGACATCGGCCATGATGACGCAAAAGGGCCGTTGGGTGCGGGTGGCACGCGTGGCCTCCTCGCCCAGCCGCTGCATCAGCGCCCGGTGATTCAGCAGCCCGGTGAGACCGTCAGTGACCGACAACTTCTCGAGGGACACCGCATGCGTGCGCAGCGTGGCGTTCAGGTCCGCGAGCTGCTGACGCCCGGCGCGGAGGCGCCTCACCATGTTGTTGAAGACCGTCGTGAGCGCGTCCACTTCGCCGGCTTCGCCCGTGACCGGCAGGTCAACTTCCAGGTCGCCGGTGGAAACGACATTTGCGCCGGCTGCGAGGCGCTCGAGCGGCCGCACGATCACCTGGCCGAGCCGGAACGCGACCCACCCGACCACCGCCAACAACACGACGAAGACGAACATCGCCACGTTGCGGAAGCTCGTGACTGTCGCGAATGCATCGGCCGCCGGTACCTCGGCCATCACCGACCATTGCAGCTGCGGAACACGACCCAGCGTGCCGAACACTTCCACGCCGCCCCTGTTGGCGTAGGTGACCGCCGATTGTTCCTTGGCCACGAGCGCTGCGAGCGTCGGCTCGGCAACCCTTGTCTTGAGGACCGCTTCAGATATCTCACCCGAAGTAGCAACGAGCGCGCCATCTTCGGACACCAACGACAGGGCAACTTCCCCGCCACTAGCGAAGTCGCGCAACAGCGATTGCACCGGCGCCAGCGCGACCTCGGCGGCGAACGCGCCGATGATTTGGCCGTCGGCGCGCGTCACCGGCACCGCCACCAGCAGCTTGCCCTTGCCGGCCTTCTCGTTCCAGGACGCGTCGCCCACCACCTGATTGCCCTGCCGCATGACGCGCTGCCAGTCCTCTGGCAGCACCACGGCGCTCGCTTGCGCCGCACCCGACGCAATGACGCGGCCCTGCGCATCGGTTACGACCAGCTGCTCGAAGTCAGGAAACTTCTCTTGGAGAGAGCGCAGATACTCGCGCAGCCGCGCGCTCGGGATCGAGCCCTGCCCTGTCGCGTACCGATTGACGTTGTTGAGCACCTCGTCCGAACTGGCGAATACGCGCAAGTCGTAGAGCCGCTCCTTGAGCCAGACGCCTGCGGCGCGCGCGGCGCCCGAACTGGCGGACAGCAGGTTCTGCGTGACCTGCGTCTGAAGGGCGCGGCGGTGCTGACTGTACGCGACGCCAAGCGAGATGGCGGTGGGCACCAAGGTGCCGAGGATCGCCAGTGCGAGGATCCGGCTGCGGATGCTGTCGAACCGGACGGCAAAGTGGTATTCGGATCGTGCCAAGCGGGTCCTGAGTTCAGGGCGGCGGAACTCGGCCGCGGATTGCGTGTGTTGGGGGACTGCAAAGCTGCAGGAAGCGCGGCCTGCTGGCCAGAGCTAGATTTCAGTCTTCCTTCTCTTGGTCAGTGGATCGATGAAAGATCTGAAGTTCGAAGAGGGTGGCAAGACATTCACCTGCGTTGCGGAATCCTCGCGCGCGACCCCGGATACCGTGTGGTGGTGGATCAACGTCACCGGCGACGGCCAGCGGTATGCCGCGTTCCATCGCAAGTCCACCGACACTGCTGCGTCTCTCAAGCCGCGCGTTATCGCCTACTACGAAAAGTTGTTGGCCGATCGCGCCCGTCCGCCCGAGCCGCGGGCCCACTGGTCCCAGCGCCGCGCGCAAAACAACGGCGCCGCAGGCGAAAAGCCGAAAACCGATACGGCCTAACTCGGCCCCCGGAAACATTTTCGTCGCAGTCCCGTAGGCCTGGATGACGGGAACACTCTCGTCATCCTTTTCAGGTCAGGACGAAATGTTTGCATCACCCAAAGTCGGCGAGTTCATCACCAACACGTGCCAGCGCTGCAACCGCATCGTGCGGTCAAAGCTCGCACTACGTTCGGTTCGGCTGACGCGCACGCGTCTTGTCGTGCGCGACGTACCCGTGGATGTCTGCCCGGATTGCGGCCACATGATTTCCATCGCGCCGCACGCGGTCGAGCAGCTCCGCGAAGCAGGGTGGGCTAAGTAGCGGGCTCGGCCGGCGGCTACGCCGCCGGATCTCGGCCGCTTCGCGGCCTCACGTGCTCGGCGGCGCGCTTCGCGCGCCGATTCGTCGTGGTTTCTAGTCGACGATAAAAAGCTTCGCGCCCGTCGACGTGGACGACCGATGCGCCTCTGCTTCATCCCCTACCTGATAGCTGTCCCCGGGCTTGAGCGTGAAGTGCCGCCCGTCCTGGAGTTCCGTTTCGAGCGAGCCTTCCAGGCACAGCAGCACATGGCCCTTCGAGCACCAGTGATTCGCGACGTATCCTGCCGAGTAATCCACTAAGCGTACGCGGATGTCAGCGAAGTTCTTCGTGCGCCACGTGGCCGTGCCAGACTCGCCGGCGTGTTCGGTCGTCGCAACGTCCGACCACGTCGTGGTCTGGAACGCAATCCCGGACATCTTCACGCGAGGCCACGAAAAATCCGGGCGCGCAGCGACCGGCCAAGCACGTGAGGCGCGCTGAAGGCGCGCCGCGATCCGGCGGGCGAAGCCCGCCGGCCGAGAACCCTCAAGGCCTCGTCAGCCATCGCGGATCGAGCGAAACGAGGTCCATCGCATTGACCGTGAGTGTACCGTAGCGCGCTGCCCAGTGCAGATGCGAGCCGGTGACGCGACCTGAAGCTCCAACCAGCGCCACCGGCTGCCCGCGCGCCACCGTGTCGCCGGCCGTGACGAGCACGCCGCTCAAATGGAAGTAGCCGGTGACGACGCCAGCGCCGTGATCCACATACAAGATCGTTCCCGCGAGCATGAAGTCCTCGGTGAGCGCCACAATGCCGCGGTTCGACGCGTACACCGTGTCCCCCACCTTGCCGCGGAAGTCGGTGCCGTTGTGGCGGCTCTTCACTTCCGTGTTGAACGACCGGCCCGTGCCAAATGTGCTGGTCATGACGCTGTTGCGCGGCTTGGTGAACGGATCGAACCACATGCGCGGCGTGTCGTGCGAGCGACGTCCGACCTCGCGGGCCATGGCGTTATCGCGCGCGACCCGCGCCACGGCAGCCGAATCGAGTCGGGTGAATCCGGTGTCGACCGTGAGCGGCTCGGTCTTGGGCGGCACGAACGGCGGCACCTCGATGCGCGCTCGCACCGTGTCCACTTTCCCGTTGACGAGCGACACGTACACGCGGGCGGTCACGGCCGACTCGGCGGTCACGGGCACGCCGCCAATCGCCAGCCAGCGGCCGGAGTCGGAACGCACGAAATGCAGGCGCTCCCCGGCCATGTCGCCCGCGACGGCATTCACGGAGTCGCGGCGCGCCCAGCCCGACATCGTGAGTCGGATGACCGCGCCGGGATCCGCCTTCGTCGGCGCAGCGATCAGACGCGACTGCGCCGCCGCAGTGTCAGCCGCGACGGCGCAGAGAAGAACAAGACGACGCAGCACTACGGCGTCGGCGGCGTCTTAAGCTTCGCTCCGGCGAGGTGCGCAATGGCGCCCAACGTCGTCTGCGCCGCATTGAGGCCGAGCCGGAAATCGGCGTCGCTGAACGTCGAGTACATGTCCGTCACCTGGTGCCAGGTCGGGTTCCAGCCAGCGCCGGTCTGCATGCCACGCTCGTTCTCACGCAGCGAAATCGCGGGGATCAGGTTCATGAACGGACCGGAGTCGGTATTGGTCATGTGGTTACCGACCGCGGCCGGATAGTCAGTCGCGTAGCGTTCGTTCGCCTCGCGGAACAAGAAGGCGAGTTTCATCGACGCGTCAGCCATCGTTGACTGGCTTTGGAATTCGATGTTCACGTCGGCTTCCTTGCGCTGAACGGGACTCACCTTGCCCGTTGAGTCCGGCATGCCGTGGTCCCACATCATCATGTCGTGTTGTACCATGCCGAGCCATTTCGGTTCGGGGTACTTGCCGGAGCCCTTCGGGTTCTCGATGCCCTGAAGCGCCTTGCGTTGGTCGACGTACGCGCGGGCGCCGTTCAGGCCCGTCTCTTCGTTGTTCCACAGGGCGAAGCGGATCGAGCGCTCAGTGACCACGTCTGGGCCCGAGAAAACGCGGGCCAGTTCCATCACCAGCGCGGTTCCCGAGCCGTCGTCGTTGGCAGCTTCGCCCCAGCCGTGGCCGTCCATGTGCGCGCCGACGATGTACATCTCGTCCGGCCGAGTCGACCCGATCTTGGTGCAGTACACCTGCTGGCGCTGCCCCGGCGTGCTCGGCTGCGCGTTGAGCGCGCGAAGCTTGGGATCTGTCTGTGCCAGCGAGTCACTGTTCACGCCCGTGCGCGCGCGATTGCCTCGCAGGCGGCTGCCGCCCGAGCCACCGCTGATTGCCGGCTGCGGGCGCGGCGCTGGGGGCTGCGCGCCTACCCCTCCACCGCCGCCGCCTCCACCACCGCCCGCTCTCGGTGGCGGCGCAAATTCATACGTAATTCGTTCGGTGTTGGTGCAGCCGTAGCTCTTGAGCTGCGCCTCGATCCAGTCCGTCGCCTGGCGATTGCGGTCTGTACCCTGCCGGCGATCGCCGAACATCGTCAGGCCCTTGATCGTCGCCTTGTACTTCTCCAGATCAAGACGCCCGACCATGATCGCGACCTGCGAATCGGGTTGAACGAACCGCACAACGGGCTCGGCAGGCGTCGCGGCCGGCGGATTCTGCGCGGCAATCGAGCTGGCTGCAATGAACGGAAGGACCAGAAAACGTGTGCGCATAGTTCGTAACCGTGAAGTGAGAAGTCCAGTCTTCCTAGATCTTAGAACTTAGAACTTAGAACGCTGTCGTCGTCACTACAGTCAAACACTCCGCCTTGGAATGACCGGCAGCACCACATGCGACGCCCTGCTCCGGTCCATATACACGCGGTTCGTCGCAACCGACATCGAAGTCGCCCGGGCTTCGGGCTCCCCCGTATTCGGGTTTACGTCGAAGTGCGGGAAGTTGCTGCTGGAAATATCCAGCCGAATCCTGTGTCCGCGCACGAACCGGTTGCTCGAGGGGAATGCCTCCACCTTGATGCGATACACCTCACCCGGTGTCACGGGACTCGGCTTCTCCCACGAGTCGCGGTAGCGCACACGGAGGATTCCGTCCGTGAGGTTCATGGCGAAGCCCTCGGGATAGTCCGGGTTCGGCGGATACACGTCCACGAGCTTGATCGTGAAATCCGTGTCCGGGCAGTTGGACGAGACCCACAGGTTCGCGGTGATCGGCCCCGTCAGCTCGACGTCCTCCGCGAGCGGCGCGGTCTGGAACACCAACACGTCATCGCGATCGGCTAACGCGCGATACGGCTCGCGCGATCCAAAGAACCGCGGTCCTTCGCGCTGGTCGAACGCTCCGCCCACCATCACCGGCGCGCCCGATGTAATCGTCCCACCAATGCTGGGCACAGGCGTCTTCGGATCGAACTGGAATTCATCCCACGTGAAGTCCTCGCCGGCCTTTTCCATCAGCAGCGCGCCGCTGCGGTGCAGGTAGTACGGCGTCCACTTGGTGTCGGGCATCGGCCAGTCGCGCTCGGAGCGCCAGCGACCGCCGTGCTCGAGGCGACCAGCGGCGTTCTTCTTCCCGCTACCGCCACCCATCACGAACAACCGCACTTTGGGTTCTGAATCGACGCCGTTGCGAACGCCCTTGAGCCAGCGATCGAACCAGCGCGCGCGCAGCTCCAGAAAACTCGACGCGACATTTCCATCAATCGTTGCCGCCGCCCCAAAATCAACGTCGCCCGCGTACGTGAGCTGACGGTCGCCGTGCGTCCATGGTCCGAGAATCAGCCGCACCGAACTCTTCTTCTTCTTCGACAGCGCGATGTAGTTCTCGGTCGCGGTGCGCGGGTACGGGTCGTACCAGCTGGACATGTGTACCATGGGCGCGTCCACGAACTGGTCGTAGAAACCGGCGGCATAGATGCCGAGTTGCTTCCAGTAGTCGTCGAACTCGCCGTGCTCCCATTGCTCAAAGAGATAGTCCTCGTATTCCTTGGCGAGCGTGACCGGTGATTCCCCGCGCTTCCATGGCAGTCGCCTGAACCAGTCCTTGATATCCACGGCCTTGAATGCGGCCAGCTTCGCGGGATCACGCTGGATCTCCGGCGAGTCCTCAGCGTTGTTGAACGCCCACGTCGCCTGCTTCAGCTCGAACGCGCCACCTTGGCGGATACCGCCCTGATACGCGTTCGAGAAGCCGCCGCTGTCCAGGAACATCGCCGCGACGCCCGGCGCTCCCGCGCTGCCCAACGCGCCCTGCGTGTGCGCGGCATATGACAAGCCCATTGTGCCGATCTTGCCGTTGCACCACGGTTGCTTGAGGATCCACGCGCACGTGTCGTAGCCGTCGTTGCCGTCGCTCAGGTACTTCACGAACTCGCCTTCCGACTTGAACCGGCCGCGACAGTCCTGGTAGACGACGCCGTAACCGCGCTTCACGAAGAAGTCAGCCACCTCCGCTCGCCCGAGGGCCTTCGGATTCGTCGCCGTGCGCTCTGACCGGCTCGGCGTCGTCTTTCCATATGGTGTGCGCTCGAGGATCACCGGCCACGGGCCGGCGCCAACCGGCAGATACGCATCCGTCGCCAATCGCACGCCGTCGCGCATCGGCACCATGACGTCGCTCTTGACGGACGCAGCGCGCGGCAGTCGCAACGTGCCCACCAGCGCACTCACGACCATAGCGGCTGCGAATTCGCGGCGCGTCGTCATTGACTGTATTCCCTCCAGATCAAGTCCCGGGTGATCGCCGAAATTGCGCGCGCGCCGCAGAGCGCCATCGACTGCTCGAACTCGCGCCGCAGAATCCCGACGACATCCGCGACGCCTTTCGCGCCGTCCACCGCGAGGCCATACACGTAGGGACGCCCGATCATCACCGCGGTCGCGCCGTACGCCAGGCACTTGAGGACATCCGTGCCGCGACGGATGCCGCCGTCCACCAGGACGGGGATCCGTCCCTTCACACGGTCAACGACGCGCGGCAGCGCCTCGATGGTCGACGGCACCGTGTCGAGGTTGCGACCGCCGTGATTCGACACGACGATCGCTGATGCACCGTTAGCGAGGGCGAGGTCCGCGTCTGCCGGACTCATTATCCCCTTGAGGATCACCGGCACGTTCACCGCGGCGCGAATCCACTCGAGGTCCTTCCACGTGATGAGATTGTCGCCGGGCTCCTTCGTCACGTACGGGAGCTCGGGAAACTCAAAGCCCGCTCGCGCCTGTCGGTCGCGCGGCCCCGTCGTCGGCGAGTCCACGGTAACGCAGAGTGCAGTGCACCCCTTCTCTACCGCGAGGCGCACAAGCTTCTCGGTTGCCACGCGCTCCTGCATGTACACCTGAAACCACAACGGCTTCGCGCCAACGGCCGCCACGCTCTCGATGGGCTTGGACGTGTAGCTGCTGAGCACCACGCCCGCGCCGGCCTCGCGCGCGCCGCGTGCCATTTCCACTTCGCCGTGCCGGTGCGCGAGCGAGTGGGCCGCGACCGGCGCGAGCAGTATCGGATGCGGCAGGCGCTCACCCAGAAGGGTGACGGACGTGTCCACCGAGCTCACGTCGTTGAGCACGCGCGGCTCGAGCAGAATCTTGCTGAACGCTTCGCGATTCCGTCGCAGAGTGAATTCGTCTGCGCCGCCACCGGCCACGTACGCCCACGCCGCCGGATCGAACTTCGATTCGGCCGCGCGTTCGTAGTCGTCGAGGGTCAGGAGCGTGGTTGTCATCCAGCGCTAGCGTTTCGTTGCGGCCCGGTCGGCTTCGGAGAGCGCGGCGATGAGGCGATCCGCGTCCTGTCCGACCGCAGCGGCCGCAGCGAGGTCCTGCGTGATGCTCTCCGGTGTTCCAACGCCCGCCTGAAGCCGAAGCAGATCGAGCCGAACGGTTTCCATTGCCGTCACCAGGTCCGCCAGGCGCGTCTCCGCCGCCTTGCGCGCTGACGCGACATCCGCGTTCAACGCACCGCGCTTGTCTTCCGCGCGACCCGGCATGTTGCCGGACGTCCCCAACACACCGTCGAGTTTCTCGATCTGTTCGCGCACGGAACGCGCGCGCCCTTGAAGCGTCCGAAGAACCGCCGGCACATCTCCCAGCGATTCGCGTACCGGCTTCGGCAGCGACTGAAACAACGACTCGGCGGACACGGCAATCTTCAGTTCTGTCGGCCGATCCGCAGCGATCGTGCGGTTCTTCAGGTTGGTTGCGGCCACACGGCCCAGCCACTTGCCGATCTTCGATTCCCAGAACTTCGCCATGCGCGGCTCTTGTCTCAGGCGAAGCCGGCGCCACCGACTCCCGATGACGAACGAGATGAGGCTCCCGTAGAGACTGAGGCCCATCGTGGCACCGAGCAGACCCGTCCAGCGGCCGAGGAACCGCGCCCACCAGTTCGGAATCGCCTCCGGGCCGCCAAGCGCCTCTCCGGACACGATGACGAGCAGCGCCGTTGCGGCGACGCCAAGCAGCGCCCGTCCGCCGCCGATGACGAGCCGTTCGCGCACACTGGGCGTGGCCCCGAACTCGAAGAGGAACTCCTCGTGCTGGCGCTCCTCCCGTGTGCGAAGGGCGGCCGCCAGGTCGTCAGTGCCGTACCCGTGCCGCGCCAGCTCGCGCAGGCGATTGACCGTGAAGAGAATCGGCAGCGATGCGCCACCAAGAACCAGCGTCACGGCCCACCAGCCCCCTCCGGCGGGCCCGGCCATGATGCCGACGCCGGCGGCCATCGCCATCGCCGTCGGTGCGATAAGCAGTGCCTGGCGGCGCCGATCGGTGAACACGCGGAGCGGCACCGGCAGGTCTGAGCGCTTCACCAGCGCCGGCGCCAAGGCATCGGCGAGCGCCTCGCCAGTCGGAAACCGGTCGGCCGCCTGCTTGGAAAGGCACCTGTCGATCGCGTCTGCCAATGCGCGTGGCGTGCCGCGCGACAATGACGCGACCGGCGGCGGCGGCTTGGTGATGTGCTGTGCCAGCACTTTGGACACCGACCCGGAAAACGGCACCGCGCCGATGAGGGCGTGGTAGCCCACAACACCCAGCGAGTAGAGGTCGCTGCGGCCGTCCACCGGCTCACCGCAGCCTTGCTCCGGACTCATGTACTCCGGCGTACCGAGCAACTCGCCCGCCTGCGTGAGCCCGGATGTGTCCGTGATGCGCGCGATGCCGAAGTCCATGACCATGGCCCGTTCGGTCCCTTTCTCCAGCAGGATGTTCGCGGGCTTCACGTCGCGATGCACCACGCCCTGCGCGTGGGCATACGCCAGCGCCCAGGCCACCTCGCGCATCACGCGCGTAACGTCGGCGGGATTCATCGGGCCACGCGTTGCAATGCGCTGTCCCAGTGTTTCACCGTCCACGTAGGTCATCACGAAGAACACGAACTTCCCGATCTCGTCCACGCTGTGCGTGGGCACGATGTACGGGTGCGACAGGCGCGCGGCGGTGCGCGCCTCCCGCAGGAAGCGTTCTCGGAGCGACGCCTGCGCCGACAACTCAGGAGGCAACAGTTTGATCGCCACGGGGCGGTCGAGTCGAACGTCGCGGGCGAGATACACCACGCCCATGCCTCCTCTGCCCAGCTCGCGCTCGAGAGAGTATTGCCCGGCTACCGCTTCCTGGAACTCGAGGAACAGCGCGTCGACAGTCACGGGTTCATCGAATTGTCATTCGCCGGACGGACCTGAACGATCCTATTTGGAATCAAGCTTCCGGCCTGCGTTCAGGTTGTCCCAGTTGAGAATGGCGTTGAACACCAGCATGTAGCTGCCGATGGTCGTACCGCGATAGATCGGATTGTTGGCGAAGAGTATGACGTGCCCCTTGTCCAGCGGCGCGTCCACCACCAGCGGCCGCTGTGCCACGTCGTTGCCGTCGAGCAGGCCCGACACCAGCAGCTCGCGCTGATCCGCGTACCGCAAAATCGCGCGCGGACGTTGGTCCGGCGGAATGATGTTGAGCGGGTTGCGCAGCTGGTCGTCGGTGATGGGGGCGTATTGCCACGGCTGCACGGTCGGGCGCGGCGGTGCCTGGAACTTGGGATCCAGTGCCGGCATGCCCTGAGTGACGTCACCGTCTTCCGCAGTGCCCCGACCCGTGGCACGCGAGCTACCGCCTCCACCACCGCCGCCACCACCACCACCCCCCCGCGTCGCGCTCACACGGTACGTCTCGCCGTCATCGCTCAGCACGGCCAGGCCGTCCATGATGCCGTACGCGATCGGGCTGGCATCGTCGATCAGCTTGGTGCGCAGCAGACTGCCCACAACGTGCAGTCGCGGCGGCGTGAAGTTGCTCACGCCGTTGGTGAAACCGAAGTTGATCGCGAACTCTGCCGTGCTGCCGCTGGCGATGAACACACCACCAGCCTTCACGAACGCCTGGAGCTTGGCGAGGCCATCAAGTCCGAGTCCCGGACGCATGTCATCCGTCTGCGCCCACGTGCCGATGTTTGGCGTCTGCGGCGTGTTCTTCCACGGCATCGGGTTGCGCCACATCGGCATGCCATCGATGATCGCCTGGCCCCCCGCACCAGGCGCGAACACGATCACGTCCCACTTGGCGTTCAGGTTCGGCGTCTTGGCGATGTCCTGCGTGCTGATGTAGTCGAACGGGATCTGGTTGAAGTCGAAGCCAAGCCGCCACCAACCCTCGGTCTGCGTGGTCTGCCACGTGTGCATGATCGCGACGCGCGCGGCGCGCAGCGGATGCGTCTTCACGGTCGGCGCGGTCGCGACAGCGAGAACTTTGACGCCCAGCTCCTTCGCTGACCTGTCCATTTCGGCGCTGGAGACTTTCGTGACGACGAACGATCCGCGTGCAAACTTCTGCCCGCCGGACTCGAACGGCTCCTCAGCAGCCTGGAAATCCGCGCTTCTGAGTTTGTAGCGGAGCGTGGCGAGCTGGTTGTCGCCGTTGTGGTTGATGAGGAACACGCTCCCGTTGCCCGTGACCCCGCCGGGGGCGGTAACCTCAGTGACACGAGACACCGGAACGTCGAGCACCTTCACGTCCGTCACGCGCGCGCTCTGCACCGCAAACGCCTCCGGGAACGTCCACCCCGTGTCGTCATACGGATTCTTCTGCGGATCGTTCGGTGACCAGAACTGGTAGTCGAGCAACGCGTCGGCAATGCGCGAGTACGGCTGGTCCATGCGAATGATGTATGAACCGGCCGGGAAGGTCCGGCTCTCGGTGCGCGGCGCGCGCGACGTATCCGCGGCAGCAGAGTCACGACCTGCGGCCGGACGCGCGGCAGTGCTACGACGCACCGGCACCTGCACCGTGAACTCCGCTGTCGCCTTCGAAATCTCCACCGCCTGCTTCTGGAGAACGCGCAGCAAATCCGCCTGGGCGCCAATGCGCGGGTCGCCGGCGGGCAACACATACGCCGCCGGGCCCTCCATTCTGGCCTTGGCGATCGAGCGCTTGCTCTTCTCGTAGAAGTTCTGGAGGAAGAGGCGTTTGTTGTTCGCGAAGTAGTTGAGCGAGACCAGCAGGCCCGTCTGCTGATAGTTGTTGTTGTTGCGCAGTGACCACTTCACATATGGAAGGGCCGGGTTCTGCTTGAACCACGTGCGCTGCGTGTCACCCGGTCCGAGCGTGCGCTGCACCGTCTCGGCTGTGCCGCCGTTCCCGAATGTCTCGTACAAACGACTGATGCCGTTGTGCGTCGCGGCGATGAACATCAGGTAGCCCGGCGACCACGTGTCGAAACCGCCGTGCGCGAACACGCCCGGCATGCCGAAGCGCGTCATCTCTTGCACGTTGTTCCAGCCGATCATCTGCCACTCGTTGGTGAGCAGCGGATCCACCCACGCGTTGAATGGCCCGTCGCCAATGGTGTTGTCGTACAGGAACGCCACGGACTCATGCAGGTCGTGCAGCACCTGTGCCTTTTCGTTCACGTAGGTGTTGAGAACATTCTGCGTCAGCTTGAGCGTCATGCCCATGGCGTCGCGGTTGTTGTCGTGCGCGACGTAGTGGCCCCAGTACAGCAGGTTGGGCACGGTCTTGCCGGGGTTGGCCATCTTCCAGTTGAAGAGGTCCACCATGCGGTCGCGCCCATCCACTTCCACGACCGGTGTGATGAGCGTGATCAGGTTGTTGCGGATGTTGCGGACGTACGGCGCATCATCGACCACGAGCCGATACGCGAGTTCCATCAGCGCGGTTGGTGAGCCCGCTTCCGGCGAGTGAATCGCGCCGGTGATGTAGTAGACCGGGGCTGCAGTCGCGGCAATTTGCTCAGCGATGACGTCGTTCATGCCGATGGTGCGCGGGTCGGCGAGCTTGGCCAGATCCGCGCGATTCGCGTCGAGCTTGCCCATCAGTTCTTCGGACGCGATGGCCACCGCGATCATCTCGCGGCCCTCTTCCGTGGTGCCAATCGAGTACACCTTCACGCGCCCGGGCGACGCTTTCTCCAGCAAGCGCATGTAGGCGTACACCTCTTTCGAGTACGGCAGCTTGGTCGGCGCGCCGGCGATGTCGCCAAGTACCGCCCTCGGTGTCGGCACCGTACTGGACGCCGGCATGTAGTCCACGAGCGGCGAGAGGAAGAACAGCTCCGTGGTGTACTCCTTGATCTTCTTCGTGTACTCCTCATCCACCGGCTGATTCGGCGCGCGGCCGGGCTTGGCCACTGAAAGATCCTCGCGCGTGGAGGCCGGCGTCGCGGCTTGGCGAGGCGCCGCACCGGTCGCCTGTGCCGACAACCCCGACGAGAGCAGGAGAGACGCGCAAAGGAAACGGCCAATCAGCAGGGGCAAACGGCTCATGAGAGTCCTCTTGGAGGGAAAGTCGACTTAACGAAGGTATTTCCTGAAGCGTCTCATCGCTGGAGGCAGGATGCGAGCGGCGCGCTCTTCATGCAGCTTCCCTGCTCCTGCACCCCGAACACGGAAACCCCGCACCCTGATGAGATCCGCGACGAAGTGGATTCTGGCAGCTACCCTGATTGTCGCGTGCAATGACACGTCGACACCGGTAGACAACTCGCCGCCATCGGTCGCGTCAACCATTGGGCCGCAGTCCGCACAGGTCGGCGTCGGGTTCGCCTTCGATGGTAGCAATGGCGGCACCGCATTCAGCGATCCCAGCGGGCGCGGACTGACCTACGCGACCGCACTCAGCTCGCCGTCGCTTGGCCTCACCGCCGTTGGCAGCACCGTGTCAGGAACGCCAACCGGCACGGGCGTGGTCACGGCGACAATCCTCGCGACGGACAAGATGGGACAGTCCGTGATGCAGATCTTTCACATCGCGGTATTCGCTGTCGGCCTCACAAGCCCGACCGCCGGGGCATTCACGTATTCGGATGCCGCCAATCCGCTTCCCCAGCATTTCATCAACGCCGGACCCGGCGGACAAACCGTCATTGGCACAGACAATTCCGGCGGCAACCCGGTCACCGATGCCGGTGCGCGGCTGGGGCGGGTGTTGTTCTACGACAAGCGCCTCTCCACGAACGATCAGATCGCGTGCTCGTCGTGTCACCTCCAGTCGAAAGGATTCGCGGACACCGCGCGAGTCAGCCGCGGTTTCGCCGGGGGCCTCACGGGGCGCCACTCGCAGAGCCTCGCGAACGCGCGATTCTACCAGCGCGGTCGCGCGTTTTGGGACGAACGCGCCGTCTCGCTCGAAGATCAGGCGCTGCAGCCAATTCAGGATCCGGTCGAAATGGGCCTGACTCTGGGCAACATGGTCGTGAAGCTGAGCGCGACGAGCTACTATCCGCCGCTCTTCACCGCGGCCTTTGGCACGCAGGAAGTCACCAGCGACCGCGTCGCCCGCGCCATCGCCCAATTCGTGCGATCGCTCAAGAGCACGCAATCGCGCTTGGATGCGTCCTTTCCGCCGCCACCGGGGGGCCCGCCGTCAACGCCCCTCACGCCCCTGGAGCAGCAGGGTCGCGACCTGTTCAACGGGCCCGCAGGCTGTGCACCGTGCCACTCCACGGTCGCGCAGGTCAGCGACAATATTCACAACACCGGGCTGGACTCGGTGATCACTGACGTGGGCGCCGGTAACGGACGCTTCAAGTCACCGTCGCTGCGCAACGTCGGCGTCCGCACGCGCTTCATGCACGACGGCCGCTTCACGACGCTGCAACAGGTGGTGCAGTTCTACGATTCAGGCGTGCGCATGAATCCGGGTCTCGACGGGCGGCTGCGTGACACCGTGCCGAACCAGAATCAACCCAAGCGGCTCAATCTCACGCAGGCGCAGCGTGACGCGTTGGTGGCGTTCATGCTCACGCTCACCGACAGCACGTTTTTCACAGCGGCGAAGTTCGCAAGCCCCTTCCCGCCCTGATTCAGGGCTTTCGGTCGGGCATGTCGGCGTAGCCCTTGGTCCACACGGCGATCACACAGTCGCTAGGCGTGAATTCCATCGGCACGAGCGCGCGCCGCTCCTACGTCTCCATCGCGAAGACTTCACTCGGATCGACGACCTGGTCAATCTGACCGGTGCGCCTTATACCGTTCACGTAGACCGTCGGAGTGCAATCGTTCGCGTTCATCGTAACCCTGCAGCGATCAGTTGAGACTCCCCGCGACGCGCAGCGAACGCGAACCGCACGCGTATCACGCAGGAGAGTCGACGGCACCGACGACCACTGGAGCATCTCGATCTTCTCGGGCCCGATGAACGCGCCGAGCCCCTGGCTGCGGCGCTCGTAGTATCCGGCGCGCATCAGCCTCGCTGAAACGCGCTCACCCTCGACGCCTACGCCCGGAAGCGTCTGCGCGTTCTTCAGCGGGATTTTGAGCACCAGCGTCGAGTCCGGCGACAGGTCCAACTCGAAATGCACCGCCGAGTACCCGATGCGCATGACCGAAAAGGCGCTCTTGCCGGCCGGAATGTCCTTGAGAAAAAAACAGGCCCGAGTCGTTCGTGAAGGCCTTGAGTTCCGTGCTGTCAACGGAAACGGTGGCGTCCTTGAGCCCGCAGCCGAACGCATCGCGCACCATGCCAGCCAGCGCGGCGGTCTTTGGTCTCTCTTGTGCGTGCGCTGCCTGCGCAAGCAAGGCAATCGTCGCGACAACGAAGACTCGATTCAGCATACGCGCGCAAGAAACAGGGTACAGGGTACAGGGTACAGGGTACAGGGTGTAGGGTTAGGGTACGGGGTCCAGGGTCACGCTACCCGTCCCACGCGTACGAAACTGTCGTACCCTACACCCTATACCCTGACCCTACACCCTATACCCTTGGTCGTTGGTTAGATTTAGCCCGTACGTTCAAGGATATTTCTTTTGACATCTGGTTCACAACACGATTCACCCTACGCGCAGCCCTCTTCTGGTTCGCGCGGTTCCAAGCCCCCCGCTCCCCATAGCAACGGAAAGCCGTCCAGTTCGCGCCGTAGGCGCGGACGCGGAAAAGGCGGCCCGGGCCCGGCGAAGAGCCACCTGACCTCGCAGCCCACCACGCGCAACGCGTACGTGGGCACTCGGGAGTGGTTGCTGGCCGAGCACGGCCCCATTTGCGCCTATTGCGGCACGCGCTACACCGCGGCCGAGATGACGCTGGACCACGTGGCGCCGCGTCGCGGACAGACCGCCTACGATCGGCGCGACAACCTCGTGCTGGCCTGCAAGGCGTGCAACGCGCTCAAGAAGGACCTCGCGCCCATGTCGTTCCTGCTCCGCTCACGAAAGCGCGCCATGAACCTCCTGCGCTACGGCTCACACTTGAGCCACGGCCTGATCGAGCTCGCGCGGACGCTGGTGCCCGACGGGTTCGACCCGGACTCGCCGTACCGGGACTAGCGCCGTAGCGGTAGCGGACGGCCCGCGTCACTGCGACGCGCCGTCCAGTCGTGCCCGAGCAATGCCGCGACGGTTGCGGCGATCTGGCTTTGCGTCACTGATCCGGTCACCGAGCCGGACGCAACGCCTGCGCCAAAGACGGCAATCCAGATCCGTTCCGCGCCGACAACGTCCCGGCCGTGGTTACGCCAATCGTCCAGCGTGGCACCGCGGCCATGGTCAGCGGTGACGATGAACGTGGTCTTGCCGCGGTACTGGGGCACGGCTTGCATCGCGCGCCACAGGTCGCCGATGAAGGCATCAGTCTGGCGAGCGGATCGCAAGTACCGGTCATAGCGCCCTTCATGCGCCCACTCGTCGGTTTCACCAAAGCCGACGAACAGCACGCGGGGCCTGTCCGCGCGCACGCGCTCAAGCGCTGTCAGCATCATCGGCGAATCAAACACGTTGTCCGCCCACAACCGCGCCGTCGAGCGATAGAAGTCGTTGATGGTCGCTTGCCGTTCATTGGCCGGATTCAGCGTGTCGAATGGCGCGGTCCAGCCCGCCTGCACCGGAATCCCGGCTCGCTCGGCATTGAAGATCCTCGTGAATGCCGACCACGTGGCGACCGCGGCGACGCGGCCCTTGTACGCCGGCATCGCCGCGAGCCATTCGAACACTGTTTCGTTGGGATTGGGCGCGAAGTCATTGCTGTTGATGCGCGCGTCCGCCGCGCCGGTCAGGATCTCGTTGTAGCCGGGATACGAGAACTTGAAAGTGTTGGTGATCCGCGCGTCGCTCCCCTGCGTCGAGTCTCCGAACATGATGCCAGACTGCGCCACTGAGGACCAAACGAACGGCAGGAGCGACTCACGCCTCTGAACCGGCGAATCGTGCCAGAACTCGCGCAGAAGGCCAGTAGTGTCGCCGGCGCCGCCACGGCGATCGGTGACGTAGGCGCGATCAGCGCCGCCGAATACTTCCTGCCAGCGCAATCCATCAATCGTGATCAGCACGACGTTCGACGCCACGGCGCCATTCGGCGAAACGCCCTCAGGCAACGGGCGCGCACAACCGACACCGGTCAACGCCGACAGCCACAGGAATCCCGCGAGATTTCGCATCATACAAACATGCCTCCGCGGCTACATATTCCCAGCGTCGGTCCTGTTACAGGCGTAGTTCCTGTAACGATCCTCGCACCGAAGAACCCTCACCCGCAGACCAGCCCAATGCTCCGTCTCCGCCGTCTTGCCGTCGCCGCCTCACTCGCCGCCGCAAGCTCACTCGCAGCCCAGTCCGATCCCGTCGCCGACAGAATCTTTCGGATCGGTATGGACAGTTCCCGGGTCCAGCAGCTGTCGCAGGTGCTCATGGACTCCGTCGGGCCGCGCCTCACGGCTAGCCCCGGCATGCGCAACGCCAGCGATTGGGTGATCAACAGCTACAAGTCGTGGGGCATCGACGCGCGGCGCGAGAACTACGGCACGTGGCGCGGCTGGCGGCGCGGCGTCTCACACATCGACCTCATGCAACCGCGCGTGCGTTCGCTCGAAGGCATGATGTTGGCGTGGAGCCCCGGCACCCCCGGCGGACGTCCCGTGACTGCGGAAGTCATCGTTCTCCCGAAATTCGCGGATTCCACCGAATTCGTGAGATGGCTACCGACGGCACGCGGCAAGATCGTCCTGCTCTCGCCGGCGTGGCCCACATGCCGCCCGAGCGAAGATTGGGTCCGCTTCTCCACGCCGGGCGCCAAGGCGGGCATCGACAGCGCGGTCGCAATCATGAATCGCGAATGGGCGGTGATGACCAAGCCCGGCCCGGTCGGCGACAACGGACGTCCGACGACGCTGCCGGACAGCACCAAGCTCTACCGCGGAACCGGCTACAGCCTCGGGCTCGGCACCGGCACGCTCGGCGTCCGGCTCGAAAAGGCGGGCGTGGCCGGCATGATCACGTCGCGTTTGAAGCTCGGCGGCTTCCCCAATCCGTTTGCGCCGCCCGCCGGCGGTGGCCCTGGTGGCGGTGGCCCTGGTGGCGGCGGCCCGGGTGGCGGCGGCTTTGGTGGTGGCGGCGGCGGCCAGGCCGCGCCCGGTCGGAGTGAAAGCGGTGGCGGTCCGGCGGCAAGCCGTCGTCCGGCCGCTGGCGGTGGTGGCGGCTTCGGCGGCGGTGGCGCCGCTGGCTCAGGCGGCTGGGGTGTGATCGAAGTCTTCGAGTCGTACAACACAATCGCTCCGGCGGTGACGCTCACCTGCGAGGACTACGGTCTCGTCTATCGCCTGGCTGAGAACAAGCAGAAGCCGATGGTGCGCCTCGAACTCGACGCGCAGCTCCTCGGCGAGCAGCCGGCGTTCAACACGATCGGCGTCATCAAGGGCGTCGAGAAGCCGGACGAATACGTCATGCTGTCCGCGCACTTCGATTCGTGGGACGGTTCGTCCGGCGCCACCGATAACGGCACCGGCACGATGATGGCCATGGAAGCGATGCGCATTCTCAAGCTCGCGTATCCGAATCCGAAGCGGACCATCATGGTCGGCCACTGGAACAGCGAGGAACAGGGCCTCAACGGCTCGCGCGCCTTCACCGAAGATCACCCCGAAGTGATGAAGGGCTTGCAGGCGCTCTTCAATCAGGACAACGGCACGGGACGTGTGCAGTCGCTCTCGTCATCGGGCCTTTCGGACATCGGCCGCCACCTCAAGTCGTGGTACGGCAAGCTGCCGGCGTTCTACACGGACAGCATGAGTGACAACGTCGTCTCGTGGAGCTTCCGCGATGTGCCAACGGGCAACCCGGGCGGAACTGACGGCGCAGTGTTCGCGTGTTACGGCACACCGTCATTCGGCATGGGTGCGGTGGGCTGGAACTATGGCACGTACACCTGGCACACCAACCGCGATACGTACGACAAGGTTGTGGTCGCCGACCTGAAGCACAACGCGACGCTCGCGGCGCTGATGATCTACCACGCGTCCGAGGATCCCGAGTTCATCGACCGCGCCAAAGCGCCGGGCACGTGGCCGGCCGGCTGGCCGGCGAATTGTGGCAAGGCGCCGCGCGTCACTCGCCCCCGGTTCTAGTGCACCTCCGAAGTGTTCTCGGCCGCGTCCTTCGGACGCGGATCTCGGCGCGCCTTTGGCGCGCCTCACGTGCTCGGCCGGCGCTTCGCGCCGGATTTGCAGTGGCATTGTGCGCAGGTATCCTCGGCGCGCAGGGCACCGGCGGCGTGAATGCGCTGTCGCAGCGCGACAAACCGTACGTCGTCATGATCTCGTTCGACGGGTTCAGGGCCGACTACTTGCAGCGAATCGGCCTGCCGAACTTCGACCGGGTCGTGCAACGCGGAGTTCGCTCGGTGGGAATGATCCCGGTGTTCCCGTCCAAGACGTTCCCGAATCACTACTCGCTCGTGACCGGGATGTACTCGGAAACGCACGGCCTGGTTGGCAACCGGTTTTGGGACCCGGAGCGCAACGCGGCCTACAGCATGAGTGACACGGTTGCCGTGCTGGATGCGTCGTGGTATCGCGGCGAGCCGATCTGGGCTACCGCAGAGAAACAGGGCTTGGTGGCAGCGTCCTTCTTCTGGGTCGCGTCGGAGGCCCCGATCGGTGGGGTCCGCCCTTCGCTGTGGAAGAAGTACGACGGCCGCGTCGCCAACGAGGCACGCGTCGACTCTGTGCTGAGCTGGCTCGCCATGCCCGCCGATCGCCGCCCGCACATGGTGACGATGTATTTCAGCACGGTGGACAACGCCGGCCACGCCTCGGGCCCGCTCTCACCGCAAGTGGACTCGGCGGCGAAGCACCTGGACGGTGCGTTGGGCCGCTTGCTCGACGGAATCGATCGCCTCCCGGACGTGAAGGACCGCACCTATATAGTGCTCGTCGCCGATCACGGCATGTCCGAGGTGGGCCCTCGCTGGTATGTCGGACTCGACACCGTGATCGACATGACGGGCGTGCAACTGGCCGAAGGCGGAACGCTGGCGAACCTGCACGTGAAGGGCGGCGCGGCGCGCGCTGCCGTGCTGCGCGACTCGATCAACAAGCGTATGAAGTTCGGGCGCGCGCACCTGCGCGCCGACGTTCCTGCGTCCCTGCACTACAACAAGGATCCGCGTATCGGCGACATCGTCGTGGTGATGAACGACCACTGGACGATTGGCATGGCGAGCCGGCCGCCGCGCGAGGGCGGCACCCATGGCTGGGATCCGACCTACCCGAACATGCACGCACTGTTCGCTGCGTCCGGCCCCGGCATTGCGGCTGGGAAAGTGATCCCCACATTCGAGAACATTGATATTTATCCGTGGATCGCGGAGCTGCTGGGCCTCAAGCCGGCCAAGGACATCGACGGCAAGTCCGGTCGACTCAAGCGCCTGATCGAGGCCGCGCAGAAGTAGACGGGGGGTAGAAATGCGTTTGTTCGTTGCCACGTTGCTGCTCATTGCATCGGTCGCACCATCCCTGCGCGCACAATCAGGAACCGGTTCGCCGGCTCGCGCAAAAAAGACCATGGGCGGCGCCCTCGGATTGACCTTCACTCCGTACGAGGCCGATGCGGCCAATCAGGCCTACGTCGGAAGTCTGGCCATCGGCTTCGACGCGCAAGCAGTCGTGTGGTTCCGACCAATGGCCGGCGTCCGAGGCGCTGCTGGCGTTGAGTTTCTGCGCGGACCGGATGGCTCCAACGGACACCCTGCCAAGGGCAGCTATGGCCTCGCAAGCATCGCACTGGCGCTGCGAACTCCGCCGACCTCGCACCGCCCATCGATTGGACTTGATTTCGGAATCAGCACAACCTTCGAGTCCACCTACAGCTACACGTACACATCCGGGAATGTCATATACGCGTATCCCCACACTGATCTCCCGCTGCGCGCCGGCCCGTTCGTGGAACTGTCTCTACGCAAGGCCGGGTTCATGGGATGGCTCGTATCCTACCGACACTTCACGAGTGGCCCGGACGCGAACGAAGGCAGGCTGAAGCGCAGGATCATGGTCTCGTTCTCGGTCAGCAAGTAACGGCTCCCTTGGCTTTCAGCCGCGCCCCAGCAGGCGCCTGGCCAGCTCCATGACGGCCTGCGCGCCGCGCTGGCGTACCTCGCTGCGATCGCCGACGGACTGAAAGCTCCGTGCCTCTACTCGATCTCCGATCGCGACTGAGAGCCACACGAGTCCCACCGGTTTTTCCTTCGTGCCTCCGCCAGGGCCGGCGACGCCGCTGACGCCGAGCCCGATGTCTACGCCGAACTTGGCGCGAACGCCGGACGCCATTGCGCGCACAACCGGTTCACTCACCGCACCATGCTCTTCGAGCGCGGTCGACGAAACACCCAATTCCCGCACCTTCACGGCGTTGGCGTATGCGATCACGCCGCCCATGAACACATCACTGGATCCCGGAATCGCGGTGAGCCGCGCGCCGAGCAGGCCGCCGGTGCAACTCTCGGCCACGGCGACGCGGAATTTCTTCGAGCGACACATCTCCAGCAGCACAGCCGCCAAGTCGCCGTCGCCCTCGGCGTAGATCCATTCGCCCACGCGGCTTCGAAGCGCGCTCGCCAACAAGCCGAGCGTTTCGTCGGCGCGCGAGGCGCTCCCCTCCGTGGTCAGCCGAAGGTCCACGCCATCCACACCCGGCAGAAACGCCAGGGACACGACCTTCGGAATCTCGACACCCGTGAGTTTGTCCTGTAACAGTGACTCGGCGATTCCAGTTGTTCGCAGTGTGCGTGAACGGATCACGCGGTCGCTGCCGGCGCCGCGCTGCGCAAGCATCGGCAGCAACACATCGTCCGTCATGCCGCGCATCTCACGCGGAACGCCCGGCAGCATGGCAACCCAACGGCCGCGCTCGTCCTCGATGAACACGCCGGGCGCCGAGCCATGCTTGTTCTCGAGCTTGCGTGCGCCCTTGGGCAGCAAGGCTTGGCGCTTGTTCGACTCGGGCATTTCGCGGCCGAATCGTGTCTTCCAGCGCTCGCGCATCCACTCGAGATGCGCGGCGTCCAAGACCATCTCGCGGCCAAAGACGGTGGCGACGGCGTCGCGCGAGAGATCATCGGTCGTCGGGCCCAGTCCGCCCGTTGTGATCACGGCGCCGGTGCGGTCCAGCGCTTCGCGAATCGCGGCTACGATGGCATCCTGGCTGTCACCTACCGATGTTCGACGAACGATCGCCACTCCCCGCTCTGCCAACGTGCGCGCGAGAAATGCGCCGTTGGTGTCTATCGTAAAGCCGAGCAGCAGTTCGTCGCCAATCGTGATCAGTTCGACGTTCATGCGCTTGTTGTCATTCCGAGCGTAGCGAGGAATCTGTAGGTGATTCGGAAAACTGCAGATTCCTCGGTCGCCGTGCTCCCTCGGAATGACCGAAAACCTACGTAGGCCGTGTACCCAGAACCTTGCCGTAGTCCTTGGCGTACAGAAAAAGCGACACCAGCGTGAGCCCCACGCCGAGCGTCATCGCCAGCGCCCCGATGAGGCCAAGCGAGACTGTCAGCCAGTGGCCGTCACCGAGGGGCGCGCCCCGCGCAACGCCATCTGTCGATACCCAAAACCAGCAGTACGCGGCGCCCTGCCAGAACGCCGTGACGCTGGTCTTCCACTTGGCGGGCCAACTTGCGGCGATGACAACGCCGCGCCGCGATGCGTACTGCCGGAACCACGTCATCACCAACTCGCGACCGAGAACGATTGCGACGACCCAGAGCGGCAGCCCAAAGTCTCCGAGAAACGTTCGGAACGGCATCTCGCGCGCCAGGAAGTACATCGGGATGAACGTGCCGACGAGCAGCAGTTTGTCCGCGAGCGGATCCAGCATGCGGCCAAGGTCCGTTTCCTGCTTGTACTTCCGCGCGAAGTACCCGTCGAACCAGTCGGAGACGCCCGCGGCCACGAACAGGAGGAACGCCCACATCCGCGCGGACGACGACTCGGCGAACGGCAGTGCCGCAATGAGCGGCGTGGTCGCGATACGTCCGACCGTAATGGCGGTCGGGAGGTTCACGCCAACGACTTCAGTACGAGCTTCGACACTGCCTTCAGAGTGTCAAAGACGCCTTCGCCCGTGACGGCGACCGCCTCGAAGTACTGCGCCTTCTCGACCCAAGTGCCGTCCACCTGCTCCACCAGGTTCTCGCCCGCGTGGTACGGATCCGGAGTCACGCGCTGCTTGGCCGGATCCTGCACTTCCCAGCCGGGATTGATCGCCGCCTGCAGGTCTTTCAACGGCGCGGCGTTCGGCAAGTCGCGCTTGTTGTACTGAATGACGAACGGAAGCTTCGTCAGGTCGTAACCGTACTCGGCCATGTTGTCGTACAAGTTCTGCATCGCCTCCTGATTCGCTTCCATGCGCTCGATTTGCGAATCAGCCACAAACACGATGCCGTCAACGCCCTTGAGAATGAGCTTGCGGCTGGCGTTGTAGTAGACCTGGCCCGGGACCGTGTAGAGATGAAAACGTGTCTTGAATCCACGAATCGTCCCGAGATCCACCGGCAGGAA
>JANNRQ010000134.1:0-2045 GCA_031401495.1 Gemmatimonadota bacterium | reverse complement strand
GCGGGCGGCCCTCGATGGGCGTCTGGCCGATCTCGGCGGCGATGGTCTGCACCGCCGCGAGATCGTCGGGCGACGCGGCCGGGAAGCCGGCCTCGATGACGTCGACGCCGAGGCGGGCGAGCGCGCGGGCCACCTCGAGTTTTTCTGCCGAGGTCATCGAGGCCCCGGGCGCCTGCTCGCCATCGCGCAGGCTGGTGTCGAAGATGCGAACGTAGTTCGAGGCCATGGTGAAAGTGAGAGTGAGGGTGGACGGGACTATTTCGTGGGAGCCAACTGCAAACGAAGGCTTTTGATGCTGGCCGTAAGGATACCGATGATCTCGTCACAGAGTGCCACGCGCTGAAGCACGAGATCCTCGGGAAGCCAGTGACGCAGACGACGGTAACGACCGGCCGTCTCCTGGGCAGAGCCACGGGAGATAATCAAGAACTGGCAGTATTCCCTTTTGGTGCCACGACCGTAGCCTTCCTCGATGTTGGAGGCGACAGAATCGGCGCTCGCGAGCTGCTGGGAAACCAGCCGCTCGCAGGCGCGATGGGGCGAAAGCAGCGCCATATCGGCCACAACAAAATCAAAGAGTTCAAGCGCCTTGGTGTAGGCGCCGAACTTCAGGAGATTGTCGCGGTTGTTCATGCTTTTGTCACTTTCACCCTCACTCTCACCTTCACTCCGTCGTCATTTCGAAATGACGACGGGGTTGAGGAACGGCATCATCGCGCGCAGCTTGGCGCCGACGACCTCGATCTTCTGGCCGCGCTCGCGGTTGCGGAACTTGGTCATGGTCTTGCGGCCATGCTTGTTGTTCTCGTCGATGAAGCGCTTGGCAAACTTGCCGTCCGTGATGTCCTTGAGGATGCGCTTCATCTCGGCCTGCGTCTTCTTCGTGACGACGCGCGGGCCGGAGACATAGTCACCCCACTCCGCCGTGTCGGAAACGGAGTAACGCATGTAGTTGAGGCCACCGCGATACATCAGGTCCACAATGAGCTTCAGCTCGTGCATGCACTCGAAATAGGCGATCTCGGGCTGGTAGCCCGCGTCCACCAGGGTCTTGAAGCCGGCCTTGACCAGCTCGGCGCAACCGCCGCAGAGGACGGCCTGCTCGCCGAACAAGTCGGTCTCGGTCTCCTCACTAAAGGTCGTCTCGAGCACGCCGGCGCGGGTGCAGCCGATGCCGCGGCCGTAGGACAGCGCGAGTTTCTTGGCGTTGCCGGTGGCGTTCTGGTGGACGGCGATGAGGCCGGGGACGCCACCGCCTTCCTGGAACACCTCGCGCACGCGGTGGCCGGGGGACTTCGGGGCGATCATGGTGACATCGACGTTCTTCGGGGGAACGATGCCCTTGAAGCGGATGTTGAAGCCGTGGGCGAACATCAGCATCTTGCCGGCGGTCAGGTTCGGCGCGATCTCCTCGCGATAAAGACGAGCCTGGACGTGATCCGGCACGAGCACCATGATGACGTCGGCCCAGGCGGTGACGTCATTGACGGAGCCGACCGTCAGGCCGGACTTCTTGGCCTTGGCGGCGGACTTGCTCGTCGGCGCGAGACCGACCCGCACTTTGACGCCGCTCTCCTTCAGGTTGAGCGCGTGGGCGTGACCTTGGGAGCCGTAGCCGATGATGGCGACTTTTTTGCCGCGGATGAGCGAGAGGTTAGCGTCCTTGTCGTAGTAGATTTTAGCCATGGGATGAGTTGGTTGAGCGATGAGGGTTGAGAGTTGAAAGAATGATCACACGGACATCGAGAGACTGGCGGCGTCGGGATGCTGGTCATCCGCCACGGTGCGCACCAGCGGCGGGGCGGCTGACAACAATTCATGGCCGCGCGCCATGGCGACGGAACCGGTGCGGACGATTTCGAGGACGCCATAGGGCCGCAGGACCATCTCGAACTTGCCGATCTTTTCGGGCGTGCCGGTGACCTCGATGACCAGCGTCGCCTCGTCCACATCGACGACGCGGGCGCGGAACACATCGGTCAGCTGCAGCACCTCCGCGCGGGTCTGGGCGGTGACCTTGACCTTCACGAGGCCGAGCTCGCGCA
>JANNRQ010000133.1:0-70703 GCA_031401495.1 Gemmatimonadota bacterium | reverse complement strand
CATCAGCGTCATGTCACGCAGTCCCGCCAGCGACATGTGCAGGGTGCGCGGAATCGGCGTGGCCGTGAGGGTCAGCACGTCGGTATCGAGTTTGAGTTGCTTGAGCCGCTCCTTGTGTTTGACACCGAAGCGATGCTCCTCGTCAACGACGATCAAGCCCAGCCGCGCGAACTTGACGTCGGTGCTCAGCAGACGGTGCGTGCCGATGACGATGTCCACGTCTCCCTTCGCGATCCGCTCCAGCACCACCGCCTGCTCCGCCGCGTTCTGGAAGCGGCTGAGCATCGCAACTTTGACGGGAAAATCGGCGAGCCGTTCGCCAAACGTGCGTGCGTGCTGGTCCGCAAGGATTGTGGTGGGCACGAGCACCGCCACCTGGCGCTCTGACTGCACCGCCTTGAACGCGGCGCGTACCGCGATCTCCGTTTTGCCGTAGCCCACGTCGCCAACGAGCAGGCGGTCCATCGGCCGGCCGGCCTCCATGTCCTTCTTCACGTCGCTGGTGGCCTTGATCTGGTCCGGCGTGTCCTCGAACAGGAACGACGATTCCAACTGTGCCTGCCACGGCGTGTCCTGCACATGAGGATTTCGACTCGCGACTTTGCGGCGCGCGTAGAGATCAAGCAACTCCACGGTCATTTCCTGAATGGACGCGCGGGTCTTGTCGCGTTGCTGGCTCCAACGCTTGCCGCCGAGCTTGTGGAGCCTCGGTGCCGGCGTGTCGGCACCGACGTCGGCCGCGGCCCGATAGCGCTCGAGCTGATCGATACGGTACAGCGGCACGTTGAGCCGGTCACCGCCCTCGTACTCCACGACGGCGACTTCGACGGTGCTACCGGCGACGGCGATCGTCTGGATGCCCCGGTAGATGCCGATGCCGTGTTCGAGGTGAACGACATAGTCGCCGGCGCGCAACGACAGCGTTTCGACGCCGATGCTGCTCGTGTAGCGCCGCGACCGCCGGATGCGCCGCTCGCGCCGGAAGATCTCGTGGTCGGTGAGAATACGCAGTCCCGCGCCATCCGGCGTCGGGAGCACGAATCCGGCGTGCAGCACACCCACCGTCAGCGCCGCGGGCGACGGCACGCCAAAGTCGGCCAGTAGCTCGTCGAGACGCTCCGCCTGGCCGGCGTTGTCGCACAGGATGATGGTGCGAAGTGAGTCTCGAACGAGGCGGCGGAGTTGGCCGATATCGCGCCCCACTTTCTCCGGCTCACGAATCGGGAAGATCACGTCAGCCCCTTCCGGCAGCGGGGTGTGCTCGATGGTGCCAAACGCGCGCAATGACGACGTCAGGTCCTTGGGCGCCTCGAACAGATCCTCCCTGCCCGGCGAGTCCTCACCCCGTCGCCGCGCCAACTCGATGTGGTGCGCGGCCTCCTGCCACGTGCGCTGCGCCTCCGGCTCGACGTGCGTGCCCTCGGGCAGGACGACGATCGTGTCCGGCGTCCACAAAGTGAGGATCGAGCGGCGCTCGCCGTCCAGAGCGCCGAACTTCACGTTGCCATCCACGGGGAGGACGAGTGCGAACGGCACTTCGCGGGTGGACCGCTGCGTGGACATGTCGAACTGGCGCAGATCCACGATCTCGTCCGACGAAAACTCTGCACGCACGGGATCGGCCATGCCGAAGCCGTACACATCCAGGATTCCACCACGCACACTGAACTGTGCCACGTCCTCCACCATCGACACGCGCTCCAGCCCGATGCGTTCGAGGTGCTCGATCAACTCGGCGAGGCGCCGCTGGTCGCCGCGCCGTAGTTCCACGCGCAGGTCCTGCAATGCACGCGGCATCCGGGTGCGCTCCAGCAGCGCGCGCGTCGTGGTGACGAGGACGCGCACCTCGCCACGCATCGTGCGCTCCAGCGTCTCCACGCGCTCACCGGCCACTTCCATGTGCGGCTCGGCCTCGCCGAATCCTTCACGCGGCGGGTACAGCGCGACGACGTCGCCCTCCAGCAGCGCACGCAGGTCCGCCAACCAGCGCTCGGCGTCCGGCAGCGTGTCAGAGACGACGACGACGGAACGCTCCGGTGCGCGTCGCGCCAGCGCGGCGACGGAAACCGCGTCGCTCGACCCATGCAGACCGGCGACGCGCATGCGTGCGCGCGGACCGGGGACTCCGTTCACGAGCCGGGTAAATGCCGGCAGTTGCTCGATCGAGTCGAGCAGCAGAGACAGCGCCACAGCTACGGCTGAACGCGCGCCGAACCGGCGGCGGCGAACGTCTCCACGGCCAGGATCAGCAGCAAGACAATCAAGAGCGGCAACACCATCGATCGGCGCGAAACGCCGGCGAATGCGTCACGAACCCAGGCATCGCTCGCGCTCACCACGCGCGCGCCCGCAGTGACGACTCGGAGACCGAGATCCGCCGACGGCCAGCGCTCCAAGCGGGATTCGTCCGGCTCCGCGTTCACGACCAGCGCGCCGATGCGGCGCGACCCGCGCACCATGAAGTAGACGCCGGACGCCGCTGGCGCGTCGAAGGCGGATCCCGACACCACGATGCGATTCCCGTTGGTGCTCTCCAGTGCATCCGCCACACCGGGTCTCGCCACGCGCTGGCCGGGCGCCGCGTACCGCACCGCTCCCGGTTCCGCGTTGAGGCGCGAGGCAATCGCGTCCGCGAACCACGGCAGGAAGCTGGCGGTCACCGGCAAGGCCGTGGCGGCCGGATCGAGCGGCGAACCCAACAGGACATAGCCGGTTCCCGCCACGATCCACGGTTCGCGACCGACGACCGCCAGCGTGTCGGCATCGGGCACGCCATGCGGCACGAGTTGATACCGCATCGAGACCGCCACGTCGCGCAGTTGCTCGCCGCGCGCGAGCGCGGCCTCACGTCTCACGGGTCCGAAGCGCCACGGAATGCCAAGCTTCTCCAGCGCGCGGTTGGCGGCGCCCAGCCGGACGGCGTCCGACGGCGGGAACAACAACGCGGGCAACGTGCCGGCTTCGTCCGCCGATGCGACTTGAACCCCGGATCCTTCCGTCACACGCTCGGTCGATCGCAACACGTCAATCGCGTTTCGGGCAAAAGCGCCAGCGCCCGGGGACACCGCCACCGACGGCGCCGGACCAATCCACAGCGCGAAATGCCGGAGATTGTCCGCCACCAGTTCGTCCGGCTCGATCTCGATTACACCGGCGGTCCACCCGCGCTCCGACGGAGCGGCGCGGACGATCGCCTCCTCACCCGGCGCGATCGTGCCGCGGGCGAGCGTCCGTTCGCCGAGCCCCATTCTATATGTAGTGCTGTCGTCGCTCAGGGCCCGTGCACCAACGACGCCACGCGGCGTCCAGCGTGCGGGTCGGGCTTCGGCGGCCACCACGGCGCGATTGAGGGGCGGTGCGTTGGTCGGCGCCCAGACCAGCACCGGCGACTCTCCCCGCGTTTGCACCGGGATCTTCCATGCAGTGCGCTGGCCGTCGGTAAGCACTGCGACCTGACGCGACGGCATTCCGCTGGCCTCCACCGCTGCCAGCGCGCGCGCCACCGCGTCATGCGCCGACCCTGCCCCGCTCAGCGGGCGCACGCGATCGAGCTCGTCGCCAATTGCACCCGCGCTGCCGCCGCGCACGACGCCGTCCGCCGTGACCAGCCAGACACGATCCTCCGGTGTCGCGGTGGCAAGCACGCGCTGCGCCATGTCCTTGAACCGGGAAAGCAGCGGCGCGCCATCCTCCACGACCGACGAGCTCATGGAGTTGTCGAGGACGATGGCAAGCGCGGTCGGCGAGTGGCCCGCACCGGCGATCCGCGCCGTCGGCCGCGCTGCCGCCATCGCCAGCAACAGGACCGCGGCGACGCGCAGCAGCATGAGCAGGAGGTTGCGCATGCGCATCGTACGACTGTGGTCCCGCTCGGCCCGCTCCAAATAACGCGCCGCCGGAAACTCCACCTGGAGCCCGATGCGTCGGCGCAGCAGGTGGATCAGCAGCGGCACAACAACCGCGGCGCCAAGCGCCAGGAACCACGGAGCGAGAAAACTCACGGCCTATGGGAGTTGCTGGCGCGCCGCAAAGGCACGACGCAATGGAACGCCAAAGGCCTGGTCGGTCATGATCGTTTCGTAACTCACACCGACCGAAGCGAGCATGTCCCGCCATTCTCCGATCACGTCTTCCACCGTCTTGCTGTACGCGGCGCGGACGTCGCCGACGCTCGCCGGGACGCGCAGGCGCGACTCCGAGTCGGCAAAAAGGGCTTCGCCCGTCCCACTCAGCGCGCGCTCCGACGGATCCATGACGTGCAACACCGTGATGTCGTGTCCGCGCGCGCGCAGACCGCGCATCGCTCGTTCGACGTCACCCGGGTCCATCAGCAGGTCCGAAACGAGCACGATCATTCCGCGGCGATTGATCAGGCGGGCGGCCTGCTCCAGCGCCTGGGGCGCGCTCGAGGCAAGGCCGGCACCCGGTTCGTCAAGCGCCGCAAGCACGCGACGCCAGTGCCCCTTCCGGGCGCGTGGAGGCACCGCGCTCCGAACCTTTTCGTCATAGCGGACGATGCCAACCGCATCGCGCTGGCGCAGCAACAACAGAGCGAGCGACGCGGTCAGGATTTCGGCGTACCCGAGTTTGGTCAGGCGTCCCGACGGTACGTTGGCGCCCAGCGGCCGCAGCCGTGCCCCGCTCCAGGCCATGCTCTTGCTGACGTCGAGCACGATGGTGGCGCGGAGGTTGGTCTCCTCCTCGAACTGGCGCACCACCCAACGGTCCATGCGCGCCGCGATCTTCCAATCCACGAAACGCAGGTCATCACCAGGCTGATAGGGACGGTAATCCGCGAACTCCACCGAGAATCCCTTGCGGGGCGACCGGTGGAGACCGGTGAGGAAGCCGTCAACTATCCATCGCGCAACGATTTCGACGTGACCCAGGGCGGCCAGCGATGCCGGGTCGTGCAGATCGGCGCGGGCTGCTGTTCCCATCGCATTGCAAGTTAACCAAAACTGCCTCTTGCGCGATCGACGGACTGCACCCCAATTTGTATACAACCCGAAGTGAGGCGTTCAATCCATGGTCTCGCGTTTGTTCGGATACTCCCTTCTGCTCGGCGCCGTCGCGTGCGTCGGGGCGAACCGGCCCGAAACGCGCGCAACGCTGGTGCCGCAGGACGGTCCCATCGCGCGGGTCTTCGCCACCCAATACGGCGGACTGACTCATCGCGCCGTGCAAACGAGCTTCCGCGTCGACAAGATGGCCCATGTAATCGTGGGTCGTCTCGGTGGCGACGGGCGAATCGAGATCCTCTTCCCTGAGCATCCGCACGCGCCAACCCGGGTGGCCGCCGACAAGACCTACAGCCTCGGAATGTTCGCGGCCCAGTACGATGGCATACCGCAGGTGTTCCAGTACACCACACGGATCTATCGCACGCACAGTGCCCGATTGGATTCGTACGACGGACTCGGGAACGGCTACGTCTTCGCCATTGCCTCCGAGTACCCAATCCATACCGACCTGCTCGACGACCACGGCTTCTGGTCTGATTCGGTCGCCGTCCCGGACTATCAGTCGTTGTCGGATCCGCGCGGAGCCATCCGCGACTTGGCCGTCCTGCTGACACGGGGCATGCCGTACTCGCTGAACTATGCCGGCGTGTTGACCACGTCTTCGTTCGGGAGCATGGCCCACGCGTCCGGGGATTGCGCCGAGTTGGTCTCAGCGTTTGGCGAAATCGGTGCGGCCTACTGGTTGCGGATGGTGAACGTTGGAGCGAGCTCTTGGCCGAGCGGTAGCGCTCTTGGCTTCGGGTTATCGCCCTTTGCCGGCTGCGGATCTGCCCATGACCGGCGCTACCTGCGTCCGCTAGTCGTCACGCTGGTTCCGACTGTTGCTGAAAACACACCGCGGGCGAACCCGGGATTCTCCAGCGGCGCGCGGCGTCCGGGCTTCACCGGTGGCGAGGGCGGCGCGCGCATCAGCCTCGCCCGTCCGCGCCTTGGTGGGCAGGGAACGACGCCGCCGGTGGCATCTTCGTCGACCGCGACGCTGCAAACGCGCCCGCGCATCGACAGCCCTCGAGCGAGGCCGACGGCGCAGACTTGGGCGCCACCGATTCGCGATACACGCCCGTCCGTTGATCGCAACGACTACTCCGAGCGCGCGAACTCGCCCCGCCCGAGTTTGTCGGGTTCGTCCGGTTCGTCGGGCGGCACGCGCACCGGGGGCGCGACGTCATCGCCGGCTCCAGCGCACACGACCACTCGTGAGCCCCAGCCTGGGCGGGAGGCGCCTGCCGCGCGTCCGACGCCAGTGGTTCTGGACAAGCCACGAAATCCCTAAGGTCTGGTGGATTCGAGAGCGGCCGCGCGATTCGCGCGGCCGCTTTCGTTTTTTCGGGATAGGTGTGACCGGACGCTATATTTGAGCGCGACAATGCCCTTGATGACCGCGCCGTGAAGCTCGACCACATTCGCAATTTCTGTATCGTCGCACACATCGACCACGGCAAGTCGACGCTGGCCGACCGCCTGATCGAGGCGACGGGGACGCTCCAGAAGCGCGAAATGAAAGACCAGGTGCTCGACACGCTGGACTTGGAGCGCGAGCGCGGTATCACGATCAAGCTCAATGCCGTCCGGATGGGTTACAAAGCCATGGACGGCAAGTCGTACGAGCTGAACCTGATCGACACACCGGGACACGTGGACTTCACGTACGAAGTGTCACGTTCACTCGCCGCGTGTGAGGGGGCGATACTCGTCGTGGACGCATCGCAGGGCATCCAGGCGCAGACGCTTTCGAATCTGTTCCTCGCGATGGACGCCGGACTTGAAATCATTCCGGTGCTGAACAAGATCGATCTGCCGGGCGCCGAGCCGGAGCGTCGCAAAAAGGAACTGCACGATCTCATCGGCGCCAGCGAGGAGGAAATCCTCCTCATCAGCGCGAAGGAAGGCCTCGGCATCCCCGCGGTGCTCGAGGCCGTCGTCAAGCACGTGCCGCCGCCGCAGGGAGACCCGGATGGCCCGCTGCGTGCGCTGATCTTCGACTCGTACTACGACAAATACCGCGGTGCGATTCCGAGTGTGCGTGTGGTCGACGGCTCCATCCGGAAGGGCACCAAGGTGATGTTCGCCGGCGCGTCGCGCGATCCGTACGAAGTCACCGAGGTGGGCTACAACCAGCTGCGTCAGGTTGCGACCGACGTACTCGGCCCGGGCGAAGTCGGCTATGTCGTAGCGAGCGTTCGCAGCGTGAAGGAGACGCGGGCCGGCGACACGATCATGGACTACGCGAACCCGGCGGCCGCTGCCCTGCCCGGCTACAAGGACGTGCATTCCATGGTATTCGCGGGGCTCTATCCGACGGATACGCAGTATTACGAGCAGCTGCGCGATGCTCTCGAAAAGCTTCAGCTCAATGACGCATCGCTGCGCTACGAGCCGGAAACGTCCACGGCACTCGGCTTCGGATTCCGCTGCGGATTCCTGGGCCTGCTGCACATGGAAATCGTGTCGGAGCGTCTCGAGCGCGAGTTCGATCTGGCGCTGGTCACGACGGTGCCGACGGTGGAGTACCACATCCACCACACCGACGGGACGATGGAGCTGCTCGAAAGCCCCGCGAAGATGCCGGACCCCGGCACGATCGATCACATCGATGAGCCGTTCGTTCGCGCCCGCATCATGTCGCCCGCCGAGTACATCGGCCCGATCATGTCGCTCGGCACCGACCGCCGCGGCATCTACAAGGGCATGAAGTACATCGACACCACGCGTGTCGAGTTCGAGTGGGAGTTCCCGCTCGCCGAAATCATTCTCGATTTCTTCGACAAGCTGAAGTCCATCACGCGCGGCTACGCCAGTCTCGATTACGACATGATCGAGTATCGCGTGAGCGACCTCGTGAAGCTCGACATGCTCATCAACGGCGACCCGGTGGACGCGTTCGCGGTCATCATCCACAAGGACAAGTCGTACGACTACGGCCGCAAGATCGCGGACAAACTCAAGGAGCTGATCCCGCGGCAGTTGTTCGAAGTCGCCATTCAGGCGGCCATCGGCAACAAGGTCATCGCGCGCACCACGGTAAAGCCGCTGCGCAAAGACGTGCTCGCCAAGTGCTACGGCGGCGACATCTCGCGCAAGCGCAAGCTTCTCGAGAAGCAGAAAGAGGGGAAGAAGCGCATGAAGCAGGTGGGCGCTGTGGAAATCCCACAAGAAGCATTCCTTGCCGTCCTTCAAGTGGACGACTAGCGAAGTTCGTTTCACGCCACCAACAGCAAGTTCGTTTCACGCCAACAACAGCAAGTTCGTTTCACGCGGATCTTGCGGAAACGAGCGAAAACTGCAGACGGTGAATCGCGCGAAGCCATCTGCCTCTTCTGCTAGTTTCGGCAGGATCCGCGTGGCAAGAACTTCCTTTCCGGAACTGTGAGCCAGACCTCCTCTCTCGTGATTCAGACGGCGTTTCTGGGTGACGCCGTCCTCACGACGCCACTGATCGCCGAGCTCGCGAAGAACGGCCCGGTCGACGTCGTGGTGACGCCGGCGGCCGCCGCCGTGCTCGCCAACAATCCCGCGATTCGCACACTGATTCCGTATGACAAGAACGGCGCGGATCGCGGGTTCGGCGGATTCATTCGTCTCGCCGGACGGCTGCGCACAGGCAAGTACGACGCCGCGTACCTCGCGCAGCAGTCGGTACGTAGTGGTGCGCTGGCGCTGGCTTCCGGCGCGGGCAAGCGCAGCGGATTTGCGGCGGCGGCGGGCAAGCTCTTCTACAATAGACGCGTCCCGTATCGCGGCGACGTGCACCACGCCCAGCGCTTGTTGGATCTGGCGGGAGCACCGGCGCCGGAAGTGCTGCGCCCCAGGCTCTACCCCGGCATCAGCGAGCGCGCCGCCGTGGACCGCCTGCTGGCATTGAACGAGCCGGCCAGCGAGGCGCCGCTCGTTGCGCTCGCGCCCGGCAGCATGTGGTCGACCAAGCGCTGGCCTTACTTCCAGGACGTAGCTCGCGAGCTCGGACACGACGCGCAAATCGTCGTGATCGGCTCGCCGGATGACCAGGCGCTGGCCAAGGAGGTCGCGCGCGCCGGCGGCACGTCGGCGATCAACGCCGCCGGCCAGTTGTCGTTGCTGGGTTCGGCGGAACTCATTCGCCGTTGCGCCGTCATCGTCACGAACGACTCGTCGCCCCAACACTTGGCGGCGGCGATGGGAACCGCAACCGTAACGGTGTTCGGTCCAACAGTGCCACGCTTCGGCTTCGGCCCGCTTTCAAAGAATTCGGCCACCGTTGGGCTGGAATCGCTCGAGTGCCGTCCCTGCGACTCGCACGGACCACAGAAATGCCCGCTGGGCCACTGGCGCTGCATGCTCGAACTGGCGCCCGCCCAGGTGGTGAAGTGCGTGCGGGATATACTTTCTCGTTCCTGACCCTCCACCTGCGCATGGCCAAGACGGATAGCTCGTTCATCATTGGGGTTGACCTCGGCGGAACCAAGATTTCCGCCGGGGCGGTTAGTCGCGACGGCTCCAGGATCGCCGGCGTGCGCACGACCGAGACGCAGGCCGAACTCGGCGCAGAAGGCGTCGTCGACCGCATCATCGGCTTGATCGAAGGCGTGATCCTGGACGCAACGCAGGAGACCGGCGCGTCCAAGAAGGACTTCATCGGCATTGGCATTGGCGCGCCGGGTCCGCTCGACCGCAAGAACGGCATCGTGATCGTCGCGCCGAATCTTGGCTGGAAGGACTTCCCGCTCCGCGATCGCGTGGTCAAGCGTCTGGGGCTGCCGGCAACGCTCGATAACGATGCCAACTGCGCCACGGTCGGCGAGTGGTGGCTGGGCGCCGCGCGTGGCGGACGGAACGTCGTGGGCATCACGATCGGCACCGGCATCGGTGGCGGATTGATCCTCAACGGCGAGCTGTATCATGGATCGGCGGACGTCGCCGGCGAAATCGGTCATACCACCATCGATGTGAACGGCCGCCACTGCAAATGCGGCAACTACGGTTGCCTCGAGGCCTACGCGTCGGGTCCGGCCATTGCGACTCGTGCTCGCGAGGCGCTGGTACGCGAGGACTCCGCATCCGACTTGCGAAACGCGGTCGACGGACAGCTCGACAAGCTCACCGCCGCGCACGTGTACGAAGCGGCGTCAAAGGGGGACACACTTGCCAACGAGATCGTGCGTGATACGGCGCGGTACCTGGGGGCCGGCATCGCCACACTGCTCAACGTGTTCAACCCGGATGTCGTGGTCGTAGCGGGGGGCGTGACGCAAGCCGGTGAGGCGCTGTTCGGCCCGCTGCGCGCAGAGGTGCGACGGCGCGCGTTCAAGCCCGCCGTGCAGGCGGTCCGGATCGTCCCCGCGCAACTCACCGGAACGGCCGGCATTGTGGGCGCGGTGAAAACGTTTCTCGCAGCACAAGAAGTAAATCGGAAGTAGGAAATAGGAAATGGAACGGCGCAACCATTTCCTGTTTCCCATTTCCCATCGTCTTTCTACATGAAACGACTGGGTGTCATAGGCGCCCTGGTGTGGGACGTGATCCATGGCCGCGATCCGAACACCGTCCCGGTCCAGGAGTGGGGCGGTATCACGTACTCGCTGAGCGCGCTCGACGCCGCGCTGACGGATGAGTGGCGCATCGTCCCGGTGATGAAAGTCGGCGAGGATCTGGCCGTCCGGGCCAACCAGTTCATCCATGCGCTCACCCGCATCGCGCCGGACGCCGCGCTGGTCGAAGTCCCCTACCCCAACAACCGCGTTACGCTGCGCTACTTCTCGGACGAGCGCCGCACGGAGACCCTGGCGGGCGGCGTGCCCGGATGGAACTGGCTGGGCCTCAAGCCGCTCATCGATGCCGCGCGACTCGATGCGATCTTCGTGAACTTCCTGAGCGGGTGGGAGCTGGACCTGCCCACCGCCCAAGCGTTGCGTCGACACTTCCGCGGCCCGATCTACGCCGATCTGCACATGCTGGTGATGGCGGTGCAGCCGGACGGCCTGCGCGTGCCGCGCCCGTTGAGCGACGTCCGCGAGTGGTGCGGCTGCTTCGACTTTCTGCAGGCCAACGAGGACGAGATCCGGATGATGGCGCCGGACTCGATGGCGCTCGCCGCCACGGCGATGCACGCAGGAGCGTCGGGGCTCTTTGTGACCCTGGGGAAACGCGGCGCGGTGTACTTCGCGGCGCCCGGCTTCGACCGGATCGCGGACCTCGCCACCACGCGCCAGGGCGCCGGGACGGGCGCCGTGCGGACGGCGCTCGTGGCGCCCGGCGCGCTCGTCAACGGCGACCCGACCGGCTGCGGCGATGTTTGGGGCGCCACCCAATTCTCCCGGTTGTTGGCCGGTGATAGTTTAGACCAAGCCATCCACGCCGCGAACCGGGCCGCGGCACGCAACGTGGAGCACCGCGGCGCAACCGGCCTCGCCGATCACCTCCGTGGAAAGCTCAGCGCTACGTGACCACCGTCATCAAGCTTCCGCCATCGCTGGACGAGCAGACGTTTGAGCAGGTCCTGGAGCAAGTGTCGGGAGTCCCTGAGGACGCCAAGATGCTCCTCGACGCGCGACACACGAAGTGGGCGTCACCGTACGGACTGACCGCGCTGTTAACGCTGGGCCAGGCCCGGCCCTCGCGCGCAACGTTGGCGGCACCAGACTCTGACGAAACGCTGTCGTACTGGTCGCGCGCCAACTTCTTCTACTACGCCAACGAGTTGTTCGACCTGCAGGGCGTGGTGCCAAAGCGCGCGTCGGCGTCCGAGTCTTCGGTGCTGCTGCCGATCACGCCGGTAAAGGGCAGTGAAGACGTGCATGAGGTCGTGGGGCACATCCAGCAGAAGGCGTCGCAGATCATTGCCACGGAGCTGGGCATCGATCCCAAAGCGGTCATCGGCTTCGCCATGACGCTGTCCGAGGTGTGCCAGAATATCATCGAGCACGCTGGTCAGGGCGGCTGGGTCATGGTGCAGATGTACAACTGGAGACAGCGCCTGGGCCGGCGGGTCGTTTGCATCGCGGTCTGTGACGCCGGCGTCGGATTCCGCAAGTCGCTGGAATCCGCCAGCCATCGCGCGCTGCCTGACCGATGGGACGACGCCGCAGCGCTCGAGTCCGCCGTCATGAGGGGCGTCAGCCGCTTTCGCGACCCGGGCCGCGGCCAGGGACTCGCCGGCGCCCGCAAGTACATCGGCCGTTGGGATGGCAAGCTGTCGGTTCGCAGCGGCACGGCCCGCATCGCGATTGTGCCGGATTGGGACAGTGACGCCCCATTGCTGGAGCAACTCCCCTACTTTCCGGGTGCGCAGATTGAAGTCACGATTCCGGAGCGCACCAAGCGATGACGAATCACATCGACCTGGGCACCGTTCTTCGCCAGACGCTGTCGGCGAGTTTGTACTCGAATCTCGTCACGCGCCCAACGGGCGCCGCGGTGCGCATCCAGATCGAAACGATGCTGGCGCACACGCTGGGCCAGGGTCAGGCCCTCATCGTCATCGATTTTTCGCACGTGTCGATGATCGACTTCTCCTGCGCCGATGAGATCATCGCAAAGCTGCTGATGAGTCACGTGGCGCAGGGCCGCGAATCGTATTTCGTGTTTCGCGGGATGACGGACGACCACTGGGCCGCGATCGAGACGGTGCTCGAACGGCACGGGCTGGCCCTGGTCGTCGAGCGTGACACCGGTGTGGAACTCATGGGCGTCCTTACCGTAAGCGAGCGACGGGCGTGGGACATGCTCAAGGAGCGAGGCCGACTGGCATTGGCCGACTTCCCGGCCGACGTGAACGAGGAGCAGGACTTGGTGCGGGACGCGCTGGATGCGCTGTGGCGCCGGCGGCTCATCATGCGCTCCGACGACATGTACGTGCCAATAGGCGACCTCGCGTGAGCGTCGACATCAGGAACAAGGCACTCCGCGTGTCGCAGTTCCTCGCCACGCGCAAGGGAGACGCGGATCGTGGGCCGGCGGTCTACCTCAACCGCGTTGACGCGGCCAATCGGCTGCTGAACGAGGGCGAACTCGCGTGGGTCTACGGTCCGCGCCGGCACGAGCTCGCCACAGTCATCCTCGACGGGCAGGTGAAGGCGGGCGACGTCTGGCTGCGGGACATCGCCGGCGTGGCGGCCTCCGAAACTGTGCGCGTGGTCAAACCGGATCTCGACTCGCGCGGCAGAAGCGCGCTGGCCTGAGCGCGACCGAATGACCAGGCGCCCACGCGCGATGCGCTGATGGCCGACACCCAAGGCATGATCGAGTTCTTCAATGTGTCCAAGGAGTATCCGCGCAGCGGACTGGCTTTGCGCGACGCGACGTTTCGGCTGGCCAAGGGCGAGTTCGCGTTCCTCACGGGCGCGAGCGGCGCCGGCAAGAGCACCATCCTCAAGCTGGCCTACTTCGACGAGGAACCTAGCCGCGGCGAGGTTCGCGTAAGCGGCGTGACGTCCGGCGATGTATCGCGCGGCGACATCGCGCGACTGCGGCGCCGGCTCGGCATTGTCTTTCAGGATTTTCGATTGCTCGACGACCGGTCCGCCGAAGCGAACATTGCGTTCGCTCTCGAAGTCACCGACACGCGGCGCGACCAGATCGGACCGCGCGTCACGCGCGTGCTGAACCAGGTCGGGCTCGCGTCCAAAGGCAAATCGTTCCCCAAGGAGCTGTCCGGTGGCGAGCAGCAGCGCGTGGCGATCGCGCGGGCATTGGTGAATGACCCGTTCGTGCTGATCGCCGACGAACCGACAGGCAACCTCGACGAGAAGGCCACGCGAAGCGTCTTCCAGTTGCTGCGCGACATCAACGCCGCCGGCACTGCCGTTCTCATGGCAACGCACAATCTCGATTTGGTGCGACGCACGGACTATCGCCGCATCGAGCTGGACCAGGGCAAAATCATCTCGGACACCGTTCCGACTCGAGAGGCCCTCCCCTCCGTATGAGACTCACCATCCGCGACGCGGTACTGGCCGTGCGCAAGGCGCCCCTGCTCAGCGCGCTCAGCGTCATGACCATCGGGTTTTCCCTCTTTGCGTTCTCGCTCTTCGGACTCGTCGCCATCAACATCCGGCGCGCGCTGGAGGGCGTAGAGGAACGTGTTGAGATCCGCGCGTTCATCGCCGACAACGCGCGGATCGAGGCCGTCGTCAGCGTGGCTCAGGAAGTGTCGCGCTATAGCGAGGTCGCCAGCTCCACCGTCGTCACTGCCGAGCAGGCCCTCGCGCGCGCGCGGAAGGAGCTGGGTGAATTCAGCGACGTGTTCGAGGCTGGCGTCCTCCCTGCCTCGATCGACATTCGCCTCAAGCCCGGATTCCGCGATCCGCGCAACGTGGCCGCTGTGGCGGCGCGCGTCCGGACCATCGAATTCATCGATGACGTCCGATTCGGCGAGGAATGGATCGCGCAACTGTATCGCCTGCGCAATCTGGCCGGCGTCACGGGCGTGGTACTCGGGCTCGCCTTTGCGTTCGTCGCGGTGATCATCATCGGCGCGACGATCCGCATGACGGTCATGTCCCGGGCGCGTGAGATCTCGATCATGCAGCTGGTCGGCGCCACCGACGGCTATATCCGCCGCCCGTTTCTCCTCGACGGCCTCGTGAAGGGCGTCCTCGGCGGCCTGTTGGCATTGGGATTGTCGTGGGCCGCCGCAGAAGTGTTGGAGAATTACCTGCACTTTCAGGCCGTGTTCTTCGACCAGCGCACGATCGTGTTCGGATTGGCCGCGGGCGCGATCATGGGCGTGCTTGGGTCCGGCTACGCGGTGGGCCGCCACTTGCGGCAGCTATGAGGAAGGAGGAAGGAGGAAGGAGGAAGGAGGGACGGCTGCGTCCGGCGAGTCAGGCCATAGGACTCGCTGTGTGCCTCTCCTTCCTCCTTCCTCCTTCCTCCTTCCTGCACGCACAGGACAAGATCCGTCAGCGCCGCGCCGAGCTCGAGACAATCCGCCAGGAGCGGACCAACCTCGAGGCCCAGATGCGCGAGCTCAACACGACGATGCACGACTTGAGTGCTGAGGTTGCCAACCTGGACAAGCGTGCCGACGCAACCGCGCGCTTGGTGCGCACGCTCGATCGCCAACTGGTCGCGATCGGAGGCGAGGTGAACGACGCATCGCTCAACGTGCGGCGTGCCGAGCAGGAGTTGCTGGTGAAGCGCACCGTGTTGCGGCGTCGGCTGGTGGACATTTACAAACGCGGGCCGACTTTTGGCGCGCAGGCGATGCTGTCGGCCACCTCCTTCGGCGAGCTCGTGGCGCGATACAAGTATCTCCACGTGGTTGCCCTCCGCGACCGTGCCCTCGTCAGTCGCGTGGAAGAGCTGCGCGGTCAGATCGTCCGGGAGCGTGACCGGCTGCTGAGCCTGCAGCGCAACCTGCAGGAGAGCCGCGAGGATCAACGCGTCGAACAGGCGCGACTGAGGGCCCTGGAGCAGCAGCAGCGGCAGCAGCTGTCGCGCACCAAGGTGCGGGCGCAGATCACGAGCAACAAGCTGGCGCGCATCCGGCTTTCGGAGGCGCAGTTGGCCAACGCCATCAGTGAACTCGAGGCCGAGCGTCGTCGCGCGGAAGCCGCCCGCCCGGCAACCGCACCGCGTGTTGCGAGCACGATCAAGACGTCGGACTACGGCAAGCTTGACTGGCCCGTGACGGGCGGGCTGATCTACACCTTCGGCCGCGAAGTTCAGGCAAACAATACGAGCATTCGCTGGAACGGCGTCGGCATCACGGCACCGACCGGCACTGAAGTGAAAAGCGTCGCCGCCGGAAAGGTCGCAACAGTGCAGAACCTGGGAACGTATGGACTCACAGTGATCGTCGAACACGGCGGCGGTGACTACTCGATCTACGGCTCTCTCAACCGGTCGAACGTCACGAAAGGGCAGACCATCACGAAGGGCCAGGCCATTGGAGCCATTGGCGTTTCAGATCCGGATTTACCCGCGCACCTCCACTTCGAGATCCGCCGCGGGCGCGAGGCAATCAACCCGGTCATATGGCTAAGACGTCGGTAAAAGTCACCAAGCGCTGCTCCGTATGCGGACGGTTTCACCCGTACGCCGAACTCGATGCGTTCTGCATCAGCTGCGGGAATCAGGCCCTCGAGGGCAACTGTTCGTGCGGTCGGGGGTATGACTATGCGATGGAAGCCGGTGGCGACGCTGGCTCGCTGCACTGCCCGCAGTGCGGCAAGGGGCAAAAGGGACGATCGGCAGACTTCGAACCCTGAGTGGTGATCCATGGCCGGAACGAACACGGGCGGTAGCTTCTAATCCATGAGACGCCGTTCTCCGGTGTTCCGCTTTGTCACGCTCGCGTGGGCGTCGCTGCAGCTTGCGGCCCCAGCGATGGCGGGCATTGCGGACGGCCTGGCGGCGTTTGAAGACGCGTCCGCCCCGCGGACGCATGTCGAGGCCACGACCACCGAGGGTTGTCCGGTCGTGCACTCGCCGGATTGCGGGTTGTGTCGCTATCTAACCACATCGGCCGCGCAGGGCGCCTCGCCCGCAGGCGGTTGGGCTGCCTCCACCACCGGCGAACTGGTCGAAACCGCGACCCTCGGTGCGACCTGTGCCAGCGTTGCGCTCCCCTTCGGACGCGCGCCTCCGACCATCTGACGTGACGTCGCGCTCCCATCGGGGCGCATCAGTACCGTCGCGCCATCAGGCGCGCACGCCACGATCAGCCATTCACAACTTCATGAAGGCCATAGTCGTAGCCACGTCAGTGGTCACGTGTCTTGTTGTTGCTCAACCGACCGCTGCGCAGCAGGCGCAGCCCTCAGGTCCGCGTCCGGGCACGTACATGAACGTCGGGTTCACCGCGCTCACCGATGCCGGATGGTCCACGTCGAAGAACCTCGCAAGCATCCTCCAGGGCGATCACGATCCGAAAGTCCGGGGTTTCACCATTCCCAACACCGAGTTGACGCTCGACGGCGCGGTGGATCCGTATTTCCGGGGCATCGCGAATTTTATCTTCAAGCTCGACGAGAATGGCGAGACCGGCGTCGAACTCGAGGAAGCGTACGTCGTCACAACGGCGCTCCGAGGCAACCTGCAACTCAAGGCAGGACAGTACTTCGCGGACTTCGGCCGCCAGAACACGATGCATCCGCACGCGTGGTCCTTCGTCGACCAGCCCGTTGTCCTCAGCCGCATGTTCGGACCGGAGGGCCTGCGCAGTCAGGGTGTGCGCCTCTCCTGGTTGCTGCCCACGCCGTGGTACACCGAGACGATGGTCAGTGTGGTGAACAGCACCAACGGCACGACGTTCAGCTTCCGGTCGGAGGAATCTGCGGTCATTCACGGCGGCGTGCCGGTCGAACGTGGTGTCAACGAGGTTGGAGACATGCTCGTCGTTCCTCGCATCGCCACGTCCTTCGACCCGAGCCCGACGCAAACGCTGTTGCTCGGCGCCTCTGCCGCCTTGGGGCCCAACAACTCCGGACCGGACGAACGGACGGCGATCTACGGCGTTGACGGCTATTGGAAATGGAAGTCCGCCAGCGCGCAGCAGGGCTTCCCGTTCGTTTCGCTCCAGGGCGAGTTCCTCACCCGCCGCTATGACGCCGCGGTGCGTCCGTCGATCGACGACACTACGGTGACGCTCGCGGCCGGACCGATCAACGATCGCGGTGGATACGCGCAGCTCCTCTGGGGCATCAAGCCGCGCGTCGTCGCCGGACTTCGCACTGACATCGCCACCGGCGACGTCCCTGCCCTCGTCACCGAGTTCCGCGGCGACCGTCTTCGGGTGTCACCGAACCTCACGTGGTATCCGTCGGAGTTCTCCAAGATCCGCGTGCAGTACAACTACGACGATCGCAAGTCGCTCGGCAAAGACCATTCCCTGTGGGTGCAGCTCGAGTTCCTGCTCGGCGCACACGCAGCTCACAAGTTCTAGGCGGAGACTCACATGAGAATCCGGAACGCATTCGCGGCCGCGCTGGTGGCGCTGGTCGCGCTCAGCGGACTCGGCGCTACGGTAGTGGCCAAGATTCGCGTCGTCGCCACCACGCCGGACCTTGCCTCGATTGCGCGCGAGATTGGCGGCGAGGCCGTCGAGGTCGTGGCGCTCGCCAAACCCACCGAGGATCCGCACTTCGTCGATGCCAAGCCAAGCCACATCGTCACGTTGAATCGCGCCGACGTCCTTATCGAGGGCGGCGCCGAGTTGGAGCTGGGCTGGCTGCCGCCCCTGCTGGAGAGTTCGAGAAACACGCGGATCGCCGCAGGGGCGCCGGGGCGAGTCGTGGCATCACAGGGGGTCCAGATGCTGGAGATCCCCGCCGCGTTCGATCGCTCCAAGGGCGACGTGCACTCTCAGGGCAATCCGCACTTTCTGCTGGACCCGCCCAACGCGCGCACGTTCGCGATTTCTCTCGCTGACCAGTTCTCAAAGGTGGATCCCGCATCGGCCGCGCTCTACACGGCCAACGCGACGAAGTTCAGTGCCGCCCTCGACGCCAAGTACGCCGAATGGCAGCGAAAGCTCGAGCCGTTTCGCGGCGCCAAGATCGTCACGTACCACAAGGACTTTGTGTATCTCGCTGCGCGATTCAACCTCGAAGTCGTCGCCGAGCTGGAGCCCAAGCCCGGCATCGCGCCGTCGCCGGCGCACATTGCGCGCGTCATCCAAACCATGCGGGCGACGTCGGCGCGCGTGATCCTCGTGCAGCCGTATCAGAACCGGAAGACCGCGGCGACTGTGGCGCGCCAGGCTGGCGCCGTGGTACTGGACATGCCGCAGCAGCCGGGCGCGCGCCCGGACACCAAGACCTGGCTCGCCATGATGGACCACCTCGTCACGACGCTGGCCAACGCACTCGGAGAACCGCGATGAACATGGACTTCGAGACCGTCTGGGCGGTAATGAAGTGGCCGCTGGCGGCGTCCCTCGTCCTGCCGCCGCTGCTGGTGTACCTCGGCCTGCACGTAATCAAGCGCGAAGTGATCTTCGTGGATTTGGCGCTGGCGCAGGTCGCGACGCTCGGCACCTGTGTAGCGCTCTTGATGGGATACCACTTCGACGATCGCATCACGTTCTGGATTTCGCTGGGAGTCACCTTCCTGGGCGCCGCGTTTTTCAGTTGGTCGCGCAGTGCGAGGGAGAGCGAAGTCCCGCAGGAGGCGATCATTGGAATCACGTTTGTTGTCGCCGCAGCCGGCGTGATCCTGATGCTGAGCCGCGTCGCGGGCGGCAAGGAAGAGCTGGAGCACTTGCTCACGGGCGACATCCTGAACGTCACGAGTGGCGAAGTAGCGCAGAACGCCGTGCTGTTCGCGGCGTTGGGAGGTTTCTTCGCCAGGTTCCACAAGCGATTCGCCCTGATCTCAGCGGACCCGCTGGCGGCTTTCCAGTCAGGCATGCGGGTGCGCTGGTGGGATTTCCTCTTCTATGCAGCGTTCGCGCTCGTCGTCGTGAGCTTTGTGCGGGTGGCCGGCGTGCTGCTCACGTTCGCTTACCTCATCGTGCCAGCCGTGTGCGGCGCCACGTTGGCGAAACGCTGGATCGACCGGCTGGTCGTTGGTTGGGCGGTCGCCGCCGCCGCGAGCCTTCTCGGGCTTTGGGCGTCATACCAGTTCGACCTGCCAACCGGCGCCGCGATTGTGTGTGCGTGCGGTGCACTGCTCGTCGTGGTCAGCGCGTGGGCCACCGTGCGCGATCGCCGGATGAAGGAGACCGGCTAGCGCAAAGGGAGTTCGCATCGAAGGCAACTCGTGCCTGCCCGCCTCATTGGGGCTACCTTGATGCCGTTCCCAGAAGGCCGTCGGCGAACCACACTGGAGCCGCATGGAGCGTCGCGATCTACTCAGGGCGCTGAGCGCCGCTGGCGCACTCGCGCTGTTGCCGAGCGAGGCCGTGGCCGCGTGGGCGCGCGTCGCGACGGGCCTCCGCCCTGCCGCAGGCCTCTCCGAAGCGCAGCTGGCGCTGATCAACACGATCGGCGACACGATCATTCCCCGCACCGACTCGCCGGGCGCTGTTGACGTGAACGTCGCAGCGTTCATCGACGTCATCGTCTCAGAGAACTTCTCGGACGCTGACCGTGCCGCGTTCATCGCCGGACTCGATGCCATCGATGCCGACGCGAAGGCAAACGGCGGAGCTCCTTTCGGGGAGCTCCCTCCCTCGGCGCGTGGCGCAACCATTGCAAGCCTCGAAAGCGCGCCGGACCGCCGCGTCGAACCGCAGCGCACGTACTGGCGCCTCAAGGGCCTGATCGTACACGGCTACTTCACCAGCGAGACCGTGATGAAGGAAGTGCTCATGGTCCAGGTCATGCCCGGCGCATTCGACGGCAACGCGCCGCACACTTTGTCTGCGCCTCGAGACCGCGACGAATCGCTGCGAAGCAGCGCCGAGAACCAGTCGGCGCGAAGCGCCGCCGAGAACGGTTCGTCGCGAAGCGCCGCCGAGAACATCGTATGAGCGCGGCGGATTTCGATGCGATAGTGGTGGGCTCCGGCATCAGCGGCGGTTGGGCTGCGAAGGAGCTCACCGAGCGCGGACTCCGCACGCTCGTGCTAGAGGCCGGCGGCCCCGTCGATCCTCAGACGGACTACGTGGAACATGTCCAGCCGTGGCAGATGCATTTCCGCGGCATGGGTGATCGCAAGCAGCTCGCCGCCGACCATCCCATTCAGCGCGAGTGCTACGCCTGCGACGAGGTGGGCCACAAGTTCTTCGTGAACGACACCGACAATCCGTACACGACGCCCGAAGACGCACCGTTCCGGTTCTTCCGCGGTCGCCACGTGGGCGGACGCTCGATCACGTGGGGTCGGCAGGTCTACCGCTGGAGCGACCTGGACTTCGAGGCCAATGCCAAGGACGGCCACGGCAACGATTGGCCCATTCGGTACCAAGACCTCGCGCCGTGGTATTCACATGTCGAGCGTTTCATCGGCATCTGCGGCGCGAAAGAAGGCTTGGCCCAGCTTCCGGACGGCGAGTTCCTGCCCCCAATGGCGATGACGGTCGTCGAGCAAGACGCGCGCGCGAAGATCCTCAAGCAGTTCGGTGGCGAGCGCGTGATGACGATCGGACGCGCGGCGATCCTGACCAAGAATCACAATGGCCGTCTCGCCTGCCACTACTGCGGCCCGTGCGAACGCGGCTGTGTCACGCACTCGTACTTCAGTTCGCTCGGCTCGACCTTGCCGGCCGCGCAGAAGACCGGACGCCTCACGCTGCGCCCCAACAGCGTCGTCGCCGAAGTGATCTACGACCCGAAAACGTCTCGTGCGACAGGCGTTCGTGTGATCGACGCGGTCACGCGTCACGAACTCGAGTACACGGCGCGCGTCGTCTTCCTCTGCGCTTCGACGATCGAGTCGGTACGCCTCATGCTCAACTCGAAGAGCGCCGCCTTTCCCGATGGCATCGCCAACTCGAGCGGGCTCCTCGGCCGCTACGTCATGGACCACCATTACGGCTCGGGTGCCAACGGCAACGTCAAAGGATTCACGGACAAGCGCACGCGTGGACGCCGGCCCAACGGCATCTACATCGCGCGCTTCCGTAACGTATACGACAGGACGCAGCACAAGGACTTCCTGCGCGGTTACGGAATGCAGGGCGGCTCCGGGCGCGGCGGCTGGGGCCGAGGCGGCGGCATGCCGGGCTACGGCGCGGAGTTCAAGCGCTCACTCATCGAGGACCTCGGTGGCTGGACGCTCGGCGCGTCCGGTTGGGGTGAGACTCTGCCCCACGCCGACAATCGCATCACGCTCAACTCCACCGTGAACGACAAGTGGGGCATTCCCGCGGCGCATATTGACGTCCGTTGGCGCGACAACGAGCGGGCGATGGACAAGGACATGCAGACCGCGATGGCCGAGATGCTCGACGCTGCCGGCGTCACGGACATCCGCCAATACGGCTCCAACAATCCTCCCGGCCACTGCATCCACGAGATGGGCGGCGCGCGCATGAGCAAGACGCGCGACGATGGAGTGCTGAACGCCAACAACCAGGCGTGGGACGTGAAGAACCTCTTTGTGACCGACGGCGCGTGCATGGCCAGCTGCGCGTGTCAGAACCCAAGCATCACCTACATGGCCATCACTGCGCGCGCGGCCAAGTACGCCGTGGACGCCATGAAACGGAACGAGATATGAGAGACAAACTGAATCGCCGCGATGCCCTTGCCGGAATCGGCTTGGGCCTTGGGTCCTCAGTTCTGGGTTCAGACTTTGGTCTTGGGTCTCGGGTCTCGGGTCGCGGGTCTGCCGGGAAGTTGAAACATTCGGTATCCCGGTGGTGTTTCGGCCGCATTCCGCTTGATGACCTTTGCAGGTCAGCGAAAGAGATCGGGTACAAGGCTATCGACCTGCTCGACGAAAAGGACTACGCCACACCGGCCAAGCACGGCCTCTCGTGCGCCATGGCCAACGGCTTCGGCACCATACCCGTCGGCTTCAACCGCCCCAACCAGCACGACAAGCTGGTCGCCGACGCCGAGCGAATGATCCCGATCGTCGCCGCCGCCGGAATCCCGAACATTGTGTGCTTCAGCGGCAATCGCGCGGGGATGTCGGACGGCGAGGGCCTCACCAATTGCATCACGGGCCTCAAGCGCCTCGCGCCCGCGGCGGAGAAGCACGGCGTCACCCTGTGCCTCGAGCTGCTCAACAGCAAAGTCGACCACAAGGACTATCAGGCAGATCACACCGCGTGGGGCGCCGAAGTCGTGAAGGGCGTGGGCTCATCACGCGTGAAGCTGCTGTACGACATCTACCACATGCAGATCATGGAAGGCGACGTGATCCTCACGATTCGCGACAACTTCGCGCACATCGGGCACTTCCATACGGGTGGTGTCCCCGGCCGCGCCGAGATCGACGACACGCAGGAACTGAACTACCGCCGCATCATGACCTCGATCGCGGATCTCGGATTCACCGGATTCGTGGCGCAGGAGTTTGTTCCCCGCCGTGACCCGCTCACGTCTCTGCGTCAGGCCTTCGAGATCTGCGACGTGTAGATCACGATCGTCCCGGCAATCTTGTCGTGCCACCCCTGCTTTCGCCGGTCGAACGCGATCCAGAGGAACCCGAGAAGTAGGCCAAAGATCGATGCGTAGTAGGCGAGGTAGCGCACGATACACTGCTTTGTTGACGGCGCCTCGCCGGACTCGGCGTCCACAATCCGCGTGCTGGTGGCCATCTTGCCGGGCGTTGCCGAGCGGTAGATCCAGAACGCGACGACGGCCACCGCGGGCAACACGACGTTGAGCAGGAACTCGCCGACGCCGGACGGCTGCACCGCCGCGAGAACAACCAACGCGAGGTCACGCAGGTCTCCGGACTGCGCCGCCACCATCAGGTCGCCTGCCACGTGGGGCTTCTGGTACAATGACGCGGCAATCGGACCCATCACAATGCTCACGAGCACGGAGTCCACGATGAACGCAACCACGCGGATCCAGAAGCCGGCGTACCGCTCGCTCACCTTGAGCTCGTAGCTCAATCGGCGTCCTGGAATCGGACGCACGCTGCATGAGTCACGACCAGCACCGCCTCCTGCCGAAAGCGTCGCCTGTACTCGGCTGCGATCTCGGACACCGAGCGGCGCGCGACTGGGTCGCCGGCATGCAACACAGTGATGGCTTTTGTGCGCTCCCGCTCGACGACACCGACCGCGTTTCGCCACTGCCCTGCGGCATCAAGAATCGTCAAACCGTCCGGAAAGCGCGGCGTGACGTAGGACTCGACAAACTCGGTCCACGCGGAATCCGACACTTCGCCGCCGCCGGGGATGTTGCGGCCCATGAGCAACTCCGTGCGCACCTGGAGCGAATCCCCGGGCACGCACGCGGCGGGCGCCGCGCGCGTGCCGGACCGACCTGCAGGAGCGCACGCGCCGCTCACTGCAGCGACCGCCAGAAGGACTGCGCCGAGTTTCAGCATCGGATCCAAACTAGCGCTTTCGGGACACTCAACGCATCGCCCACGGACGGTCTGGTTGCCGTACAGTGACAGTTACTTTCCGGCTCCCATCCCCTACCATGGAACTCGGCCTCTACACGTTCGCGGAAACCACGCTCGACCCTGCGACCGGCAAGCAGATCAACGCTGGCCAACGCCTGCGCGACCTCATGGAAGAGATCGAGCTGGCAGATCAGCTCGGACTCGACGTCTACGGCGTGGGTGAGCATCACCGCCCGGACTTTGCGGTGTCGGCGCCGGCGGTAGTCCTCGCCGCGGCGGCCGCGCGCACCAAGCGCATCCGGCTGACGAGCGCCGTGAACGTGCTCAGTTCCGACGATCCCGTGCGGGTCTTCCAGGAGTTCACGACCGTCGACCTGATTTCCGGCGGACGCGCCGAAATCATGGCCGGCCGCGGATCGTTCATCGAGTCGTTCCCGCTCTTCGGTTACGACCTCACCAACTACGACGAGCTCTTTATTGAGAAGCTCGATCTCCTGTTGGCGCTGCGCGACAACGAGAAGGTGACCTGGACCGGAAAGTACCGGCCGTCACTCAAGAATCAGGGCGTGTATCCGAGACCCGAGCAGAAGATCCCGGTCTGGATCGCGGTCGGAGGCACTCCGCAGTCCGTGATCCGCGCCGGCATGCTCGGCCTGCCGATGGCGCTCGCGATCATTGGCGGAACTCCTGACCGTTTCGTGCCGTTCGCCGAGTTGCACCGTGAAGCCGCCGCGAAGGCGGGCTACACGGACGTGCCGATCAGCATCAACTCGCACGGCTGGATCGCGCCCGACTCGCAGCAGGCCGCCAACGAGATCTGGCCGTCCTACTCGCAGGTCATGGGACGCATCGGCCGTGAGCGTGGCTGGCCACCGCCGTCACGCGAGCACTTTGACCAGGAGCGCAGCCCGCACGGCGCGATTCTCGTCGGCAGCCCTCAGCAGGTCGTCGACAAGATCCTCTACGAGCACGAGATGTTCGGAATGCAGCGATTCATGCTGCAGCTCACGGTGGGCACCATGCCGCATGACAAGGTCATGCGGGCCATAGAGCTCTACGGAACGCAGGTGGCACCGGCGGTCCGCAAGGCCACCGCCGGGTGACGCCTACGGCTTGATCGGTGGAATTGCGCCCGGGGCGCCCGTCACGCTGGTGCCCTCGATGCGCGCCTTCAGTTGCTTCAGCTCCATCTGGTTCTGCATCCGCATCGCCCCGACCATCATTTTGGACATGAACTCCATCATCGTGGAGGTCGTGCCGTCTTTGGCGGCCTCGATCCGCTTCACCGAGTCCATCATCGGTGAAGTCACGGTGCTGAACACCACGGTTGAATCGCCCTGGCCCAGCACCGTGTAGCTGCGGGAAATGGCCACCATGTTGACGCTGTCCGCGACAAGCTGCATGGCGAGCGCCTTTCCGGGCGTGACATCGCCGACAACCCACGCCATGTTCTGCGTCGAACTGGTATCGCGCTGCTCGACGTAGAGCGTGTCGCCCTTCCGGAGAATTCCGTTGCGCGACGGTCGGACGCGACCGCCCGTCATCCAGTCGCCCATCGAGTCACCGGTCGCCAATGACGCGAAGACCCGGTCCGGCCCCGCACCGATGGTCATCGTGACGGTCGAATCGCCGCTGGCCAGTTGCGACATCTTGCGGAAGCCGTACCACAGGCCGCTGCCAATCAGCAACACCACGAGGAGGACGGCTCCTGCGATCCATTTCCACATTGGCCCAACCTCCTGGAAGTCGCGAGTGCAACGGTGTCTGTTGGACAAACCTACTTCGCCCGTGGACTCCCACCACCGAACGAAGCGCGATCAGCTCGATTGCCAATGCCGCGACCGACCTACGCGAGAGACGCGGCGTCGCCGCGGCGCCCACTTCGCGCTACTTTAGCCCCGAATGTCGAAACGAGACGAAGCCCTCGAGTACCATCGGTCCGGACGGCCGGGCAAGATCGCGGTCGTCCCCACCAAGCCGCTCACCAATCAGCGCGACTTGGCCCTCGCCTACTCACCTGGCGTGGCCGAGCCGTGCCTGGAGATCAAGCGCGACCCTGAGGAAGCCTACGCGTACACCGCGAAGGGCAACCTGGTCGCCGTCGTCACCAACGGCACCGCGGTCCTCGGACTCGGCAACATCGGCGCGCTAGCCGGCAAACCGGTTATGGAAGGCAAAGGAAATCTCTTCAAGCAGTTCGCCGACATCGACGTGTTCGACTTGGAGGTCGGGTCCGAAGACCCGCAGGACATGATCCGGTTCTGCCAACTGCTCGAGCCAACCGTCGGCGGCATCAACCTGGAAGACATCAAGGCGCCCGACTGTTTCCTCATAGAAGAGACCCTCCGCAAGACACTGCACATCCCGGTCTTCCACGACGACCAGCACGGCACCGCCATCATCTCAGGCGCTGCCCTCCTCAACGCTGCCGAAGTCGTCGGCAAGGAACTCGCTTCGCTGAAGGTGGTGTTCTCGGGCGCCGGCGCGGCCGCAATTGCCACCGCAGAGCACTACGTCCGTCTCGGCGTTCTCCGCGAGAACATCGTCTTGTGCGATCGCAAAGGCGTCATTCGGGCCGACCGGGCCGCCAAGGACATGGACCCGTACAAGGCGCGCTTCGCCACCAAGCGTGACCTGCGCGAGCCCGCCGACGCGCTGAAGGGCGCTGACGTGTTTGTTGGCCTGTCAGGCCCCGGCGCGATCACGGGCGACATGGTCAAGACGATGGCGGGAAAGCCGATCATCTTCGCGCTTGCCAATCCCGTGCCCGAAATCCTCCCCGAGGAAGTACGTGCCGTTCGTTCGGACGCTATCGTCGCCACGGGCCGCAGCGACTACGCCAACCAGATCAATAACGTCCTGTGTTTCCCGTTCATCTTCCGCGGCGCGCTGGACGTGCGAGCCACGGAGATCAACGAGGAGATGAAGATGGCCGCGACGCGCTCGCTCGCGTTGCTCGCCAAGGAAGATGTGCCCGATTCCGTGGCCGGCCTCTACGGCCTGCGCGGCGTGAAGTTCGGCCCCGAGTACCTCATCCCCTTCCCGTTCGATCCGCGCGTGTTGCTCTGGGTAGCGCCCGCGGTCGCGTGGGCCGCCGTCGCCAGTGGCGTCGCGCGCGAATTCTGTGAGATGGACGAATACCGCCGCCAGCTCGAGGCACGCCTCGGCCGCGCGCGCGGCATCATGCGCGGCATCTCCAACCGCGCCATGGGCGACCCCAAGCGCGTCGTGTTCCCCGAAGGGGAGGAGCCCAAGGTCGTCCGCGCAGCTGCCGTCCTGGTCGAAGAAGGAATCGCCCGCCCGATCCTGCTTGGATCTCGCCGCCGCATCGAGGCCATCGCCGAGGAAGGCAACATTGACCTCGACGACATCGTCATCGAGGATCCGGCCACGTCCGCCAAGCGCGACACGTACGCCGACATTCTCTGGAAACGTCGCCAGCGCAAAGGCATGTCGCCGGACGAGGCGCGCCGACGTATCTACAACGGCAACTACTTCGGCTCGTGCATGGTGGCCAATGGCGACGCGGACGCGCTCGTGTCAGGCGTGAACCTGCACTACCCCGAGACGATCCGGCCCGCACTGGAGGTCATTGGCGCGCACCCCAAGGCCGAGATCGTCAGTGGCATGTACATGCTGGTGTTTCCGCACCACGTCGTGATTTGCGGAGATACCACGGTCAACATCGATCCCAGCGCCGAGCACTTGGCGCAGATCGGATACGCGGCGTCGCGCATTGCACGGCTCGTCGGCATCGACCCGAAGATCGCGATGCTCTCCTTCTCCAATTTCGGTTCGGTCCGCCACCCCGAAACCGAAAAGGTGGCCAGGGCCGTCGCGCTGCTCCGCGAGAAGGACCCGTCGCTCACCGTGGACGGTGAAATGCAGGCGGATACCGCTGTCAGCCCCGGAATCATCGAGCGCGATTATCCGTTCAGCGCTCTCACGGAACGCGCCAACGTGCTAATTTTCCCGAACTTGGCCGCGGGCAATATCGCGTACAAGTTGCTCGAACACCTCGGTGGCGCGACGGCGATCGGTCCTATCCTCGTCGGCATGCGTCGCCCGGTCCACGTGCTGGAGCGCGGTGCTGACGTGCAGGACATCGTCAACATGGCTGCGGTCGCGGTGGTCGATGCACAGGAACGCGAGCGTGGACGCACGGCTCGCGGCGAACCCAAACGGAATTCACTCGTAACTCACGCCGACCTGGCGCAACACTGATTCTCGACGATGGATACGCAGACTCACCCGCCACACCTGATGGAACCCGGACAAACGCTCGAAGCGCAGGGACTGAAGCCCACCGGAACGCTGCACTGGAACCAGGTGCAGACCGCCCTCCTGGACGCGGCAATTCGGCGCAATGAGGGCCAGCTCGCCGAAATGGGCCCGTTCTGCGCCGTCACGGCGCCCCATACGGGCCGCTCGCCCAATGACAAGTTCGTCGTACGGGAGCCAGGCTCCGCCAGTGACGTCGATTGGGGCAAGGTCAACCAGCCAATGGAGCCCGGCAAGTTTGATCTGCTGCTGTCAGACGTGAAGAACTACCTCAACGCCCGCAGCGACCTGTTCATTCAGGATCTCTACTGCGGCGCCAATCCCAAGTACCGCCTGTCGGTGCGCTACGTCTCGCCAAGCGCGTGGCACATGGCGTTCGTGCGGAACATGTTCATCCGTCCGGACCTCGCGGACCTCGCCGGCTGGAATCCGAACTTCACGGTGCTGCATGCGCCCGAGTTCGAGGCGACGCCGGCCAATCACGGCACGCGCACCGGCACGGTCATCGCGCTCAATCTGGCCAAGCGCATGATCATCATCGCCGGCACGCGCTACGCGGGCGAGCTCAAGAAGTCGATGTTCACCGTGATGAACTACTACTTGCCCAAGCAGGGCGTGCTCTCGATGCACTGCTCCGCCAACACCGGCAAGAAAGGTGACACGGCGCTGTTCTTCGGCCTGTCCGGCACCGGCAAGACGACCCTTTCCGCCGATCCCAACCGCGACCTCATCGGCGACGACGAGCACGGCTGGAGCAAGGAGGGAACGTTCAACTTCGAGGGCGGTTGCTACGCCAAGGTCGTGAACCTCTCGGCCGAGGGCGAGCCCGACATCTACAAGACGACGCAGATGTTCGGTACGGTGCTCGAGAACGTCGTGCTGGATCCGGTCACGCGCCGCGTCCGGTTCGAAGACACGAGCATCACCGAAAACACGCGCGCCTCGTATCCGCTGCACTACATCGCGAACCACGTTCCCAACGGTCAGGGCAAGCACCCCAAGAACATCGTCTTCCTCACGGCAGACGCGTTCGGCGTGCTCCCTCCCATCGCCAAGCTCACGAAGGAACAGGCGATGTACTACTTCCTCTCGGGCTACACGGCGAAGGTGGCCGGCACCGAGCGCGGCGTCACCGAACCGCAGGCGACGTTTTCATCCTGTTTCGGCGCCGTGTTCCTCGTGTGGCATCCGACGAAGTACGCCGAGATGCTCGGCAAGCTCATCGACCATCACAAGTCGCAGGTGTGGCTGTTGAACACCGGCTGGACCGGCGGCGCCTACGGCGTCGGCTCGCGCATGAAGTTGTCGTCGACCCGCGCGATGGTGAACGCGATGCTGCGGGGCGAGTTGAACAGGACGCCTACGGTGAAGGATCCCGTGTTCGGCCTCGCGATCCCCAAGGAAATCAAGGACGTTCCGCCGAAGATTCTCGTCCCCCGCAACACGTGGAAGGACAAGAAGGCGTATGACGCGCAGGCGGCCAAGCTGGCCCAGATGTTCAAGGCCAATTTCGAGAAGTTCGGCGCGTTTGCGAGCGACAAGGTGAAGAAAGCGGGGCCCAAATAGTGACCCGTGCTTGGTGCTTGGTGCTTCGTAGGACTGAGCAACACCAGGTACGAAGCACGAAGTACGAAGCACGATGAAAGTCATCCGAGACCCGCTCTGGAACAACATCAGGGTCGAGCCGCTGACGCTGGAGTTGATCGACACTCCCGCGTTTCAGCGGCTCAGGTACGTCCGGCAGCTTGGTCTCGCGTTCCTAGTGTACCCTGGCGCCAGCCACTCGCGCTTCGAGCACGCCCTGGGTGCTTATCACCTCTCTCGGCAGGCGCTCGCTATCCTGGAGGAGCGTGGCGATCTCAAGGGTATCGATGACGCGCTACGCGCCGAAGTCCGCATGGCGATGTTGCTCCACGACATTGGCCACTATCCGTTTTCGCACGCGCTTGAGGAAATCGGGGCGCTGCACCATGAGGAGGTCGCGCGACCGCTGATCACCAAGGGTGCGATCGGCGTCTTTCTGCGCCGCCAACTGGGCAACAAAGCGCCCGAACGCATCATGGACCTGATCCGGGGCGAAAGCGACTCTCCGCTGCAAGGGCTCATCTCCGGCTCGCTCGACCTCGACAAAATCGAGTACCTGAAGCGCGACGCGCTGATGTGCGGCGTGCCCTATGGCGAAATCGATGCCGAGCGCCTGCTCAATTCACTGACCATCGTGAAATCCGGGATCGGCATTCGCGAAAAAGGACTGTCGGCCGTCGAGAGCTTGCTGTTTGCGAAGTACCAGATGTACCGCAATGTCTACTGGCATCATGCCGTTCGGTCGGCAACGGCGATGTACAAGCGCCTCGTCAGTGATGCGCTCGACGCCAAGAAACTCAGCGCCGAAAAACTGGCGGGCTTCACCGACGAAGGTCTGCTCCTGGGCCTCGAGGCCAAGGGCGCCAACCCCATGCTGAGGCGGCTGCGCGAACGCCGTCTTTTCAAGCGCGTCCTGGAGATTCCCGCGGCCGAATTGCCGGCCGACGCCGGGGAATGGATCGCCGACGACTGGCGCCGCACGATGAAGGAGGAGAACGCGCTCGCCAAATCGCTCGGTCTTTCCCCCGGTGAGCTGCTCCTCGACTTCCCAGCGAAAACCGAAATGCTCGGACTCAACCTGCCGGTCCTGCATCGTGACGGTACAGTGGAGCGCCTCACCAAGCGGTCCAGCGGCGCGTCAATCAACCTGCCCAAGCTGTCAGAAGAGCTGTATCAGTCCGCCCGTTGGCTTCGCGTCTTCACCGCAAGGCCGGTCGCGCTGAGCCGAAAGGACCTTCTCGATCGACTGTAATCGGCGCCTCGACAGAGGCGCCGCCGAGAACGATTCAGGCCGAGAACTACTTGCTCGCCTTTCCGCGGGCTTCCGCGAGCGTTCGGGCGATGCCGCGATAAAACGCCGCGTCATCCTTCTTCCCTTCCTGCTCCAGTGAGAGCGCCGTGCGCTCGAGCGCGAACAGGATGTTGCCGAGGTACAGCTCGGCGATGCCGCCAACGGTTTCGGGAGCTTCGCTCAACTACTCGTCGACCGCGGCCATCTCGCCCGTCGTCCGATCCGGCGGCGCTGAGGTCTCGTCGACCTGGATCACGATGGCCGTGATATTGTCCAATCCGCCGCGGCCATTGGCCTCCGCGATCAGCGACTGGACTTTGCGGTCGGGCTCGGCACGCGACATGAGCAGCTGCGCCAAGCGGCGGTCGTCAACCATGCCGGTGAGCCCGTCGCTCGCGACAAGGAATACGTCGCCGATCCGTGCTTCGCCGGCGTACAGGTCGGGATCCACATCCGGGCTCGCGCCGACACACCGCGTAATCACGTTGCTGTAGGGATGGTAGCGCGCCTGCTCTGGCGTGAGGTTGCCCAGGTCCACCTGCTCCTGCACGTACGAGTGGTCCTTGGTGACCTGCTGGAGATTCCCATCGCGCAACAGATAGATGCGGGAATCGCCCACTTGGCCAATCAAGTACCGCGAGTCGGCCAGCATCAGTACGGACGCCGTGGTGCCCATTCCCTGCTTGTCGACTTCAGTAATCGTCCGATCGTGGATCGCGCGATTGGCGTTCCGCAGCGCGTTCCCCATCACTTTCGTTGCCGTGCCGCCGATGCCCTTCACTTCCTTGAGTTCGCGGACGACGATCTGAACCGCCATCTCGCTCGCGACCTCGCCGGCCGCGTGCCCGCCCATACCGTCAGCGACCATGAAGACGCCGCGGTCGCCGTTGGCATCGACAACAAAGTTGTCTTCGTTCCCGGTTCGGATCATCCCGACGTCCGTCCGGGCGGAGTACGACAGTTTCACTCTAGCTCTTGAGCAGGAGGTACATGACACCCATGATGGCGACGATCACCACGAGCCAGACTATAGTCGGAATCCCGCGTTTCGTTTCGGCAGGCGCTGCGGCGACGGGCGTGGGAGTGGTCGGTGGCTCCTTTTTCTTGACCGGCGCAGCCGCAGCGGCCTTTGGTACCGTCGGCGGTTCCGGCGGGCGGGCAGGCGGTGCGGCGGGGGCCGGCGCCGGCGTGGACGCCACCGGGCTTGGGGCGGGTGCGGGTTGCGGTGCGGGTTGCGGTGCGGCTTGCGGTGCGGCTTGCGGTGCGGCTTGCGGTGCAGCCGCCGGTGGTGGAGCGGGTGCCGGTGCCGCGGCGACCGGAGGCGCTGATGCAGCCGGCGACGGCGCGGCGGGCCTCGCAGCCGCTGGCGCGACGTCCGCATAGAACCGGAACTCTTCGTTGCCCAAACGCACAACGTCCGCGCGCGCCAGCACTTGGGATCCCTGCAAGCGGTTGCCGTTGACCCAGACGCCGTTGGTGCTCAGGTCCGTGAGGACGTACCCGGAGCCGTCCGGCGCAATCGTTGCGTGTCGCCTCGACACCTCGGCTTGCGCGACCACAACGTCGCTTCCCGCCTCTCGACCGAACGTGATGCCGGCGGCGGGGATCTGATACTCCTTTCCGTCCACGAGAGACACGAGCCGTCCGCCTGTCGCAGTCGTCGCTCGGGCCGGGCCGGCGCGCTTGGAGGTAGCGATCGCGGCGACGTCAGCCGCTGACACGAACTGCGTGGCGCCGACTTTCTTGTCCTCGGAGAACAGCACGTCTGTGCCGCTGATCTCTACCTTGTCGCCGTGCATCAGCGGCGTTGGATCCACCAATGCGACCCCGTTCACCTTCACCTTGGCGGCATCACTCGCTCGCCTGATCACGACGCGGTTATCGCCAGACAGCTCGAAAATCGCCTGGACCCCCAGCGTCGCATCGCCCGGAACGACCACATCCACACCGGCCCCGGCGCCGATCTTCGTCTGCCCCGGCTTCAGCGAGTGCTGCTTGTCCTTGACCTGAATGACAGGCATTAGGCGTTTTTCGGGACGCGGCGGGTGAGTGGCAAAATGGCGCGGGCACTGCCCGCGCCGTCGGTCAAGTTCGGACCAGAAACTTACCGCGCGCCGATGCAACGTCAATCGGCGTATCAGCTTGCCCGACTCGCGGCTGTACATTGGACAGCGTGAAGGACGTCATCGTTGTTCGCGGTGCGCGCCAGCACAATCTCCGCGGCGTGAACCTCGATATTCCGCGCCGAGCGCTCACGGTGATTACTGGCCCCTCCGGGTCGGGAAAGTCCTCGCTCGCGTTCGATACGATCTACGCAGAGGGCCAGCGGCGGTACGTGGAGTCACTGTCGTCGTACGCCCGCCAGTTCCTCGAGCGTATGGAAAAGCCGGACGTTGACGTCATCGAGGGGCTTTCGCCTGCGGTGGCCATCGAGCAGCGGAACGCGACCAAGACGTCGCGTTCCACGGTCGGCACCGCGACCGAGATCTACGACTATCTGAGGCTGCTGTGGGCCCGGATTGGCCACTCCCATTGCCGCGTCTGCGGCCGAGAGTTGCGGCCGGACACCGTCCAGACCGTGACGGACAAGCTGTTGGCGCTGCCGGATGGCACACGGTTTTCGATCGCCTTTCCGCTGCGATTGTCGAACGCAGTGACGCACAAAGTCGTCGTCGAGAACCTCCAGGCGCAGGGATTCGTTCGTGTTCAGGCTGACGACCGGGCCCTCCGACTCGACGAAATGCCCAAGGGCTTGGACCTCACGAAATCGAAGGAGTTGTTGGTCATCGTGGACCGCCTGACCTCGTCCGACTCGGCGCGCGGCCGAATCGCAGACGCGGTCTCCACCGCATTTCGCGAGGGCGACGGCGATTGCGTGGCGCTTCTTGAGGCCAAGGACTTGGTTCTTGAGTCTCGGGTCTTGGGTCTTGGGTCTCGGGTCTTGGGTCTCGGGTCTGTTCTGCGGTTTACCGAACGATTTGAGTGCCCCGACGATCGCACCCGCGCCCCTTCCCCCACTCCCCAACTCTTTTCGTTCAATAGTCCGCGCGGCGCCTGCCCTGACTGCAACGGCTTTGGCGCTATTCTCGAGTACGACCTCGCACTGATCGTCCCGCATCCCGAGCGAACGCTCGCCGAGGGCGCAATCGATCCGTGGACCATGCCGCGGTACGACAACAAGCGCCGCCACCTCGCGGAGTTCTGCAAGCGCGAGGGAATCCCGATGGACGTGGCGTGGTCCAAGCTTCCCGGGACTGCCCAGGATCGCCTGCTCAATGCGCGCGCCAAGTCCTACAAGGGAATATTCCCGTTCCTCAAGGATCTCGAGGAGAAGCGGTACAAGCAGTACATCCGCGTCTTCCTGCGCCGCTACCAAGCCGCGCGCACGTGCCCGGCGTGCCTGGGCGCCAAGCTCCAGCCGGATGCGCTCAGCGTCCGCGTGGGCGGCAAGAGCATCGCGCTCGTAGCGGGGTATCCGGCCGACAAGCTGCTCATCTGGCTGGACACGCAGCAGCTCTCGGATTTCGAGCGCGAAGTCGCCGCACACATCCTCAAGGAGGCGCGCGACCGCGTGCAGTTCCTCTGCGACGTGGGCCTCACGTACCTCACGCTCAATCGCGCGACGAGAACGCTCTCTGGCGGCGAAGCCCAGCGCATCGGGCTCGCCAACTCGCTGGGAGCGCAACTTGTGGACACGCTCTACGTCCTCGACGAACCATCCATCGGCCTGCATCCGCGTGACATGTCGCGCCTGCTCAAGCTCATTGCGCGCCTCCGCGACTCAGGTAACACGGTGCTGGTCGTCGAGCACGACCTGGAAGCCATTCGGGCCGCCGACCACATGATCGAACTCGGCCCCGGCAGCGGCGAGCGCGGCGGCAAGGTCGTCTTCTCGGGACCCATCTCACGCGTGAGCGAGAGTCCGCTCACCGGCCAGTACCTCACTGGCGCCAAGAGCATTCCGGTCCCATCCAAGCGTCGCAAAGTCGGTCCGCGATGGATCACACTCACCGGCGCGCGCGAGAACAACCTCAAGGGCGTCGACATCAAGATCCCGATCGGCGCTATCACGGCGATCACGGGACCGTCCGGCTCGGGCAAGAGCACCCTCGCCAATGACGTGCTGCTGCGCGCGCTCGAGACAAAGCTCACCGGCGACCACACCGCCAAACAACACCTCGGCGAACGCGTCGGCGGGTACGCGACGCTCACCGGATTCGAAGGGCTCGACGATGTCGTCTCCATCGACCAAAGCCCGATCGGCAAGTCGCCGCGGTCGAATCCCGTCACCTACGTGAAGGCGTTCGACGAAATCCGACGGCTCTTCGCCGCAGCCCCGCTGTCCAAACAGCGGCGCTACTCGGCTGGCACGTTCAGCTTCAATGTGAAGGGCGGTCGCTGTGAGAAATGTGAGGGCGCCGGCCATCTCGAGGTCGAGATGGTCTTCATGGCCGACGTCTTCGTGCCGTGCGACGAGTGTGCCGGTCGGCGTTTTCGCGAGGAGGTTCTCGAAGTCACGGTCGGCGGCCGCAACATCCATCAGACGCTGGGTCTGACCGTGGACGAAGCCATTCGCGCCTTCCCCAAGGAGGAGAAGCTCGGCCAGGCCATGTGGCAGCTCCAGCAAGTCGGCCTCGGCTACCTCCAGCTCGGCCAGCCGGCCACCACCTTGTCGGGCGGCGAAGCACAGCGGCTCAAGATCGCGCGTGAGCTCACCGCCACCTCACGCAAAGCGGGCCGCAAGTTGTACCTGATGGATGAGCCCACGACCGGACTGCACCTTGAGGAGATCCAGAAGCTGGCCCAGGTGTTCGACCGCCTCGTGGACGCCGGCCATACGCTGGTCTTCATCGAGCACAACCTCGACGTGATCAAGCTTGCGGACTGGGTCATCGACCTCGGACCCGAGGGTGGCGACGCTGGCGGCGAGATCGTCGCCCAGGGACGCCCTGAGGAAGTGGCCGCAGGCACGTCGCACACCGGTCGCTGGCTTCGCACCGTACTGCCCACTAATTTCCCCTCCGCAGCAACACCGATCCCCAGTAGCTCAGCTGGTCAGAGCATCCGACTGTTAATCGGAGGGTCGTAGGTTCAAATCCTACCTGGGGAGCTTGCAAGACATTGCCCCGCAACGTGTTTCGTGTTGACGGGGTTTTTGTTTGGCACTGAGTCGGAAGGGTAGTGCCAAGAACAGTGCCAGAAACGACTTTCATGTATGCCGCTGACGACCGCTGAGAAGCGCGAATGCCTCTGGCTCCACCTCTACTCGATTGAGTTGAGCGGGGTCCGCCACTCGCCGCTCGTGCTTCGGCGCACCGGCGCAACGACGTCCGTTGGTGCATCCTGCACGAAATCGTTGTCGCTTACGCGAAGCCGTTCTCCAAGAACAAAAACGGTCCTAGGGGATCCAGTCAAAGCCTCAGCGTGAGGCACTACGTGCCGCGCCCACTGCGAGTCCTTCACCACTACATCGTGGACGCGCGCAACGAGTTCATCGCGCATACCGACTTCGCGCCGAAGAAGCAGCATCGCATCGTAAGCATTGCCCCGCCCACCGGCACATGGGCGCCAATGTCGTTCTGGGGGTTCGACAACGCCAAGCTCGACGCCCGCGTTCACGAGATCGAACGCCTTGCAGGCGAAGTCGAGAGCCGGGTCAACGCCGCCATCATGAAGCTGGAATCGCGGCGCGCAGAAACCCTCAGCGTCCCGAACGCCTACGCGATGCGAAGGTGACGGAGGCGCCCCTCCAACTACTCGGCGTGTTGCTCGACGCGATACTCCACGACGTCGGAGCGATGCCGCACGGTGCCCAAGGCTGAGGTCTCAGAGCTCTGGCTGCTCGAAATTCTCTCTCTGTTCATCCGCGGTGAACAACTGCTTCGCGACGCCGTGACGGTTGCCGCAAACGACGCCCGCGCCCACGCGCATTACCTGCGACACTACGCCGACTTCTTCCGCCTCCACGGCGAGGTTGCTGCTGCCGTGAGAGCGCGGCGTACTCCTGTGGGACAGCAGGCAGGGGGGGTGATTGGCAACATGTACGACAATGAGCCCCGACCGGGCCCCGATGGACGATTCCCTTGGCAGAGGATCGACACGGGAGAACTAGTCCAAGAGGGCGGCCCGCGACGCCCGTTGTGACTTCCCGGGCCACCTCCTTCGCCGCCTCAGGTCAATTGAGCCTAGCTCGCTCGCCCCTTACCAACGCCGGAGACCACCCAATCGGAGCCTCGCCTATCCATCACCAGGTCCAGGCTCCACTGGTGCACGCGCCTGACGTCATTCGCTGGCGCTCGCTCGCGTACGGTCACGGTGATGACCGCACCTGTCGATGTCGCAACCGGTTGGTCGATCGTGACCAATTCGTCGACGTCGATGCTGCATTGCGTCCAACTCTTCCCGCACCGGAACACATCCTCTGACTTGGCACGCATTGCCTTTAAGACTGCCGCGAGTTGAGCCGCATGCGCTTCCACCCGTCTGTCCTGGCCCCGCACTCTTGCGTCAAACGCAATAGCGGGTCCGTGAACTCTCGCAGCCACGTACGACGCGGCAGCTTTTTCGATTGCCACAACGTCCCGCACATCGAGAGTCTTTTGCGCGGGGAGCTCAGACGAACTCGCGCAAGCCAAAAGTATCGGCACCGCTGAACTGAGTCTCATTTCTTATCTCCACCAAGGAAGCCGCACGCTCGTAGTTGAATCATTGTCTATTTGAGCCCTTCGCCGTCAGGGCTTAAGGCAGAGTGATACATATGCAATGGCACTCGCTTGGCTCAGATCCGGATATGACAACCCATGCCCGGCCTCATGGATGAGCAGCTTCGCAAGGAGAGTTGGATCGCCAAACACGCTGTTGCTTACGTGTATGCTGTTTCTGTACGGATCGTTCCCGGAGACATGCGTGTCTCCGGGGGCGTTGGGATCCGCGAAGTCAGGGTAATGCCGAATCTGGTTCGCACCGTAAGCGGCGATGAGATAATTGTAAATGTTTTCGCACTGCGGGATCGCCCTGTTGATTCTGTTGTTAATGGCAGTGAGCACCTTGCTCTTTGTCCCGGTTCCAAGCGGATAGGTGGTGCAGCCATCAGGGCAGTCCATGATCACGTCACCCCAAGTGCCGCCGCCTTCTGTCGTCCAATACAAGTAGTCGTCCAGCGTGCTATGACATGAGAAAGATGGGTCATACACGCAAGGATCCGTAAACCAGAGATCGGAGGGCGAGATGCGCACTGCTTCAAACCGGGTTTGCCGAGTCGGCGACTCGCTGCAGGCCGCAAACAAGACCACAATGGGAACCAACAACATTCGGGCACGCAAGTCAGTTTCGCGCAACATGCATTTTCTCCGCAGGCGACGTGATGGCTGGCACCGGCAACATGGTCGATCAACCCAAGCAAGGCTCCGTGTCAACGCGACCGAACCTCGCACCATTAGCGTACCATATAACGTCTCCAACGCTACGATGCAATAGCGGCGTTTGTCCACATTTCCTAACTAGTGTTTTTTTCGTCCAGTCGAGTCTACGCTTTCGCGCCAGCTCCAGCCGCTGCCAAGGCCGCCAACAATCCTGCGGCGGTCTTAAACGCCATTGGAGAGAGTTCTACCGCAAAGGGGTAGCCGCCCGTGTTACCAGTTCCGCCGCGAACATGGCGCACTTACTGCGCGTGCCATGCGTCCGCACGAAGCGCCCAAACGCGCCGGATGAGACTTCCTTTACGACAGCCCCACCCAACAGACACTAGTTTTCGAATGTGATCACGAAGCCCACGGTCCTCGTCGTCGGCGCCGGCGCCAGCATTGACTTCGGCTTCCCGTCCGGCCTGCAGTTGGTACAACGACTCATTGACCGTGGCCACATCGATGGCGCTACCACTGACGCCCTTCGCGAGAATGACTTCACGCCTGAGGCAGTCGGTGCATTCTCTGACGCCCTTGATGGCTCGCAGAAACTTTCGGTGGACGTGTTTCTCGCGAACCGCCCGGACCTCGTTCCGATTGGCAAGGCGTTGATTGCCGCGTCACTCATTCCGTACGAACTGCCCCATGGGGTTCTGCGAAACGGACCTCGACCGAGCTGGCTTCAAATACTCCTCGAGCGCCTCCCAGAGTCGCCGTCCGAATGGCCCAAATGCGGGCTATCTATCGTGACGTTCAACTACGATCGCGTGATCGAGTACTTCCTCTTCACGGCCCTCGTAAATGGGCATCGTCAGTCGGTTGACGAGGCCACCAACATTCTGCGGAACATCGACATCGTTCACGTGCACGGTGCACTCGGCGCCTTTCCCGGCCTTGGCGATTCCGCTGATACACGCCCGTTCGACAGTGGCGTGTCCGCGGGATCCGTCCACATGGCCGCGAAAGGCATCAAGATCATTCACGAAGGTCGCGACGATGACGAGGGGGTTGTGCTCGCTCGGGAACTCATCGAAGCCGCATACGAAGTTGTGTTCCTCGGATTCGGCTACGGCGCCGTGAACATGCGCCGCCTGGGCATCCCAAAGTCCACCAAAGACAAGCGGCTGCGGGGTTCCGCCATCGGGATGACACCACGAGAGATCGCCATCGCGACGAAACGATTTGCAGGCGCTCCTCTAGACTTCCAGCCTGATGCAAGCGCACCCAGCCTCACGGCGTTTCTGCGCAACAGCGGCGCCCTTGGCCACTAGTCACTTTTGCCAAACAGTGCCAGAAACAGTGCCAAAGGTCACTGATTCTGGCTGGCGCCGGCTGACGCTCCCCGCCCGTAAGTCGTTGATTTTCACCAATCGCAGCGTCGGACTGACGCGCGAAACTCGCCTGTTAATCGGAGGGTCGTAGGTTCAAATCCTACCTGGGGAGCTTTCCTTCCGGACAACCAAACGGCCCGCCAATTGGCGGGCCGTTTTCTTGCCAGACACAAGCCGAGAGCTACATCCCCGAAACCATGAACGTCACGCTCGGCGAGAAGGACACCTGCGGCACGTTGCCCAGCAGCCGCGACGTCGTTTCCCCCAGTGCTTGATCCTGACAGATGATCGTCACGCCGATGAGCGCATTCGCGCTCGTGAAGCCCGGCCCCTGCCCGAGATCCCAGTTCTCATAGTCCAACGTCCACTCCAGCTTCTGGAACGAGAAGTTGATCGGGAGATACTTGGTGAGGTTCGCCGGGATTTCGCCCGGGCCGGTCTCGGCTGGAAAGTACGAACTATCCGCGTAGAAACTCATCACCGCCACGCGCACAGCCTGAAAGTCGCCAATCACTTTGGTCGTGTTGGCGCGCCGCTTGAGGTCGATGTATTTCGGCACCGAGATCGCAGACAGGCAGCCGACGATGATCATCGAAATCATCAGCTCGATGAACGTGAACCCGAGCCGCGAACGGCTGTTGCGGAACATCACTGCCCCCTGCCCGACAGGATTTTCGCGCTCTCGCCCAAGAACCGGCCTGCCGGCTCGTTCGAGCGGAAGACGATCTCCTTGCCGCCATCCATCGCGCGCAGCTCGAACACGTCTTCCGACAGTTTCGCGTAGGAGACGCCCTTGGGCGCGCCTGCGATGGCGGCAAGATCGTCAGGATACTTGCGTGACGCGTCGGTGGTCTTGAACGACTCCACTTTGCGTGACAGCAGGTACACGGTGAAGCGAACGTTTGCGTCGCGACGCGCCTCGGGCACGTTGTTCGGATCTGCCCCGAAGATGAACTCGGCCTTGCTCACGTAAGCGAACACCGTGAACGCAAGCAGCACGACGCTCACCGTGGCCGCAGCGCTCCGCGCGACGGTTGATTCACGCGGCGGACCGGCTGCCTTGCGCACTTCCTTCTCGACTTCGACCGCGTGCGACATCACGTCGCGCAGCGCCATGGCCCGCTCGACGCTGGCGCGACTCTTCCCTTTGTCGCCCCCAAGTCCCCCGGACTGGGATGGTTTATCTGCCACGCTAGCCGCCGAAGATGAGGAACATTCTGTTGCTGGCCACCGAAAACTTCGCATTCTCGCCGTACTGCTCCATCGCCGCGGCGCCGATCCTTGGATCCTTGGTGACTACGGAAATCCCGACCACATTGCTGGCCATAGTCTCGGAGTACGCCGCAGACAGGACCCAATTCTTGTAGTCCAGTGTTCCGTAGCTGCGCTGCAGCGAAAACCCCGCTGGCAGGTACGCGGAGAGGTTCTCCGGCACCGCGGTGAATCCAACTTGCGTCGGAAAATAGCCACTGTCCGAGTAGAACCGGAACACCGCGGAACGGACCGTGTCGACATCCGCCAACACGGCAGCGGCCACACTTTCGCGGCCGCGAGCCTCGTACATCGGAATGGCCAGCGCGGTCACTGAACCGATCGTCGCCAGCGTCATCACCATCTCGTACCACGCGAACCCGCGGCGATTGATCATGGCCGCATCCGCAACTGCGGGACGCTTTGTCCCAGAAAAGCGAGCACCGGCTGGTCCGACTGAAAGACGATCTCGGCGACCCGACCCGGCGCGGTGAGTTCGAACACGCTGGCGCTCAGGGGACGGTACGACATTCCGGCCCAGTCTTCGCCCAGCTCGCCCAGGGACCCCGGCAACACGCCGCGCGAAACGCGATGCTCCTCGACGCGCTGGGCCGCGAGGTACATGGCAAATCGGGTGTACGCCATTTGACGTGCCGGTGCCACGCGCACCGGATCTGGTCCGAACACCCAGGCCGGACGCGCCGCCCACGCATACAGCGCGGTGAAAAGCAGCGGAATTGACACCAGCGCCAGGAACATCGGCCGGGCGCGATACGACACCATCTGCTTTGCCGCCTGCACGGCGCGCGTGACTCGCACCGCGTAATCCATGACGTCGCGGAGCGCGAGCTGCTTTTCCAACTCGTCTGCCCCGAACGCCGCCATCGGTCCCGATGGGCGCTGGGGTCGCACAGAACCCGTGGGACGCGCAGGTCCCGCCGGCTTCGGCGTCTTTGCCGGCTCGGTCGAAATCGCCTTGACTGGGCGCGATGGCCGGTGTGGAGGATTCGTCACGCATTAGCTCCTCGCTTCGTCGCGAGATGCTGGCAGTATGTCGCTGGATAACGGGCTTAAGCTCTGTGAAATCATACAATTGAACCGCCCCCAAGCAAGGCTTGCCGCCGTGACGTTCCCGTCACCTCCCCGCCTATATTCACCTCTGGTCACCTGACTCGATGACGCCTTCCAAGCGCCGGGCCCCAAAATCGCGTGCCGTCCAGGCGCCGCTCGTCGGCGTCATCATGGGCAGCAAGACGGACCTCAAGTTCATGCGCGCGGCTACCGAGACGCTCGCCGAACTCGGCGTTCCGCATGAGGTCATGATCGTCTCGGCGCACCGGACCCCCGACTGGATGTTCGAGTACGCCGCAACGGCCGAGAAGCGCGGCATCGAAGTGATCATTGCGGCTGCTGGCGGTTCGGCGCACCTGCCCGGCATGGTCGCCGCAAAGACCGTCATCCCGGTGCTAGGCGTCCCGATTCCAGCCACCGCCCTGAACGGCGTGGATGCCCTGCTCTCGATCGTCCAAATGCCGAAAGGCGTTCCGGTCGGCACGCTCGCCATTGGCGAACCCGGCGCGGCGAACGCGGCCATTTTGGCGACCGCGATTGTTTCCCGCGGACGCGCCCAACTGCGCGAGCGCCTGCGCGCGTGGCGCGCCGGGCGCACCGACGAAGTCATGCGCAATCGCCAGGTGGACGGCGAGTCCTCGAAGTGACCCCCGCGCCCTCCGCGCGGCCCATCGCGCCTCCGGCGACGATCGGTATCCTTGGCGGCGGGCAACTCGGACGCATGACGGCGCTGGCGGCACGCAGCATGGGCTACCGCGTGCATGTGCTGGACCCCGACGCGAACTGCAGCGCCTCGCCAGTGGCGGATCGCGTCGTGACCGCCCGATTCGACGATGTGGAAGCCGCGCGCGATTTCGCCCGGGGCTGCGACGTCATCACCCTGGAAATCGAGCAGATCGCCACCGAAGTACTCGACGCGGCTGCGGCGTACGCGCCGACGCGGCCAAACGCCGCCGTGATCGGGGTCGTTCAGGACCGCGTCGCTCAAAAGAACTGGTTGCGAGCCGCCGGCTTTCCGGTCGGCCCATTCAACATCGTGAACAGCGCGGGCGACATTCGCGACGCGGTGAAGCAGTTTGGTACAACGTTCGCCAAGTCGGCGCGCGGCGGGTTCGACGGTCGCGGCCAGGCCCTGGTGAAAGAGAGCGCTGAAGCGGATGCAGCATGGAAGACCGTGGGGGCCAAGACTGCCGTCGCCGAGAAAGCGCTGGATCTCGCCGCCGAGATCTCGGTGATGGTCGCGCGCCGCCCGTCGGGCGCCACCGAGGTCTTCCCGGTCGCCCTCAACCATCACGAACGACACGCGCTCGCTTGGTCCACCATGCCGGCGCCGCTGTCCGCGGACATTACCAATCGCGCCCGCGCTCTCGGGCGGGACATCGCGGTCACGTTGGACGTCGTGGGACTGCTCGGCATTGAGATGTTCCTGCTCACCACGGGTGAGATCCTCGTGAATGAACTGGCGCCGCGACCGCACAACTCGTTCCATGCCAGTGAGCGCGCATGCGCCACCAGCCAATTCGAGCAATTGGTGCGCGCGGTGTGCGACCTGCCGCTCGGCAGCACCGAGATCCTGCGGCCGGCGGCCATCGTAAATCTCTTCGGGGACATTTGGCACGCCGCCGAACCACCGCGATTCGAGCAGGCGTTGGAGACAGCCGGCACGCGGCTCCATCTCTACGGCAAGGGCGAACCTCGGCCGGCGCGGAAGATGGGCCACCTCTCAGCGGTCGGTGAGTCCGCGATGTCGGCCCTGGCCAGCGCGCGTTCGGCAGCGGAACGCGTTGGCGCGCGCACCGAAGACCCGCCGGCCTCGCTCAGCGCGCTCGGGGTAAAATGACGTTCGGCGGCGCTGCCGATTTCGCGCTCGAACGCTACTTCGCGCAGTTCGAGTTCGCGGTCAAACACCAGCTGAGCGCGTCAGACGTGGAAGCGCTCTCAGTGCGCGAACTGCTGGATCTCGCCGATGACGACGCACTCCGCCGGTGGGACGCACTGACACTCGGGTACACCGAGTCCGCCGGCCTTCCCGCGTTGCGCGACGCAATCGCAGCGCAGTACGCGTCGGTCGCGGCTGGCGATACCCTCGTGGTCGCCGGCGCCGAGGAGGGGATCTTCCTGCTCACGCACGCGCTGGTTGGCGCCGGCGACGAAGTCATCGTGGTGACTCCATCCTACCAGTCGTTGCACGAGTTGCCGAGAGCCCTCGGCGCTCGCGTCCATCTCGTGGCGTTGAACGCGAACAATCAGTGGCAGCTGGACGTTGACGCCATCGCGAAACTCGCGTCGCGACGCACGCGGCTCATCGTCGTGAACTTTCCGCACAACCCGACGGGCGCGCTCATCTCGCCCCATGACCTGCGGCGCTTGACGCAAATCGCCGACGACTGCGGCGCAACGCTGTTCTCTGACGAAGTGTACCGCGGCCTCGAGGCGAACGTCGGCGACCGCCTGCCTGCCGCAGCCGACCTGTCCGCGCGGGCGGTGAGCCTGGGCGTCATGTCGAAATCGTTGGCAATGCCAGGCGTGCGCATCGGGTGGCTCGCGTCGCGCGACACCGATGTGATGTCGCGCGTTGCGCGCCTCAAGGACTACACCACGATTTGCAGCAGCGCGCCGTCCGAGATTCTGTCCCTCATGGCGCTCCGCGCGGTCGATCGTGTGCTGAAACGCTCGCGCGACATCGTGGACGCCAATCGCGCCGCGGCCGTCCGTTTCATGGCTGCGCGCTCGGCCGACGTGGAGTGGGTCGCACCTCGTGCCGGCAGCACGGCGTTCCCGCGCTTCCGCGAGCGCGACGCGGACTCGGTCGCCGCGCTCCTTCGCGAACGCGAGTCGGTACTGATGGTGCCCGGCGGCATTTTCGGCGCCGACCCCCACTACTTCCGGCTCGGCCTCGGCCGCCGCGATTTCCCTTTGGCACTCGAGGCCTTGAATCGAGTGGTGTAGAGGACCCGGGCGCCATGGCGCCTTGGGCTGACTCCTACGTAACAATACGTAGAGAAGTCGGCACTTTCGGAGTGCACATTGGGGTTACTTCAACCCCCAACGATATGCGCGCTCCGACGCTGGTAATCGCACTGGCATGCCTTATCGCCTTAGGCGTTAATCACCCCACCCGGTTGTTGGGCCAGGCACAGCCTCAGCAAGTCCTTGGGCCGCCCAGCGCCGGCAAGGTCCAGCGCCTCACGCTCACCGACGGCACCCAGATGATTGGGCGAATCGTCGCCGTGACTGACTCCACCGTGGATTTCGAGTCGGTTCTTGGAACGTCCACGATCAAGCGGGCGCACATCACACGCGTCCGCGAGGAGAACGCCGGGACCACGCGCAACGGCCGGTACTATTTCGCAAATCCGAACGCCACTCGGCTGCTCTTCGCGCCCACCGGGCGCATGCTTGAGCAGGGCGAGGGATACTTCGCGGACCACTGGATCTTCTTCCCCAGCATCAACCTCGGACTCACGAGCCGGTTCACGCTGGGCGGCGGCATGACGGTGTTTCCCGGAATCAGCCCGACGGACCAGCTGCTGTACCTCACTCCGAAGTTCGGCGTCGTACAGCGCCCGAGCTTCAACTTCGCTGTCGGCGCATTCGCCGGATCGTTGCCCAGTTGGGACGACGACGGCAGTCGTGAGTCAGCGGGTGTCTTGTACGGCGTCACCACGTGGGGGAAGCAAGACGCTCACTTCACCGCCGGCATTGGTTACGGCTACTTCAACGACGAACTCGCGGACCGACCTGTGCTCATGTTCGGCGGAGAATCACGCACAGCGCCGCGCGTCAGTCTGGTGACGGAGAACTGGCTGTTCCCGGGCGGCGTCGGACTATGGACCGCCGGACTCAGGTTATTCGGCCCGGGCGTTTCAGTCGACCTTGCCGCCCTCGGCGCCTTCGGCGAGGACGGCGCATGCTGCGTGCCGTTCCTCGGCGTCGTGTGGAAGTGGTAGGCCTAGCTCGCGGCCTGGTTCGGCACTCGACCGAACCGGCGCTCGCGCGCCTCGAACTCGTCGATCGCCCCGCGCAGCTCGGCCTCGGAGAAATCCGGCCACATGGTGGGCGAGAACACGAACTCGGCGTACGCACACTCCCACAGCAGGAAGTCGCTGAGGCGCTTCTCGCCGCCGGTGCGGATCAACAGATCCACGTCGCGCACCGGCGCCGGATCGTGATCCACGTCCGCCAGCAGTTCCGCAAAGCGCTGGCGCGTGAGCGGCGCGGCGAGATCTTTGGCCGCTGAGGCTGCGCGAAGAATCGCGTCGCGTGACGAGTAGTCAATCGCGACGCGCAGGTGCATGTTGCGCCCGTGCGCCGTCATCGCCTCCGCCTGGCTGATCGTTTCGCGCAACGCCGTCGGCAGCCGATCGCGGCGACCGACAATGGTGAGGCGAACGCCGTTCTCGAGACACCGCTTGCCCTCCACCAACAGCGATCGACGGAAGAGACGCATGAGGCTCAACACTTCGGGCTTCGGGCGGCCCCAGTTGTCACTGGAGAACGCGTACAGCGTCAGCGTTTCGATGCCGGCGCGAACGCCCGCCTCGACGATTGAGCGCGCGGTGCGCACACCAGCGTGGTGCCCTGCCGAACGCGGCAGCAAGCGGTCATTCGCCCAGCGCCCGTTGCCATCCATGATGATGGCGACGTGCAGGCGCTGGAGCGCGGCTTGTGCGCCCGAGCGACGAGGAAGTGCGGCAGGTACCGGTGTCATGGCCTAGCGATCGCGCGTCGCCTTGATCAGCGACTCCATATGATCGAGATACCGCTCCAGCGCGCGACGCCCCGACTGCGTGAGCGTGTAGCTCGTCCGCGGCACGCGGCCCTCGAAGCTCTTCGTACACGTGATGTAGTGCGCCTCTTCGAGCTTGCGCGCGTGAACACTCAAGTTGCCGTCCGACGTGTTCATGAGGTGCTTCAAGTCGTTGAAGCTCAGCGAGGCGTTCACAGCCAGGGCGCTCACAATTCCGAGGCGAAGGCGCTCGTGAATCAGGCGGTCCAGCCCAAGCGGACTGTCCTCGGCCTTGCCACGAACGGATTTCAGGACACGCGGCGCCTTGGGCTCTGGACGCTGCCGCTCACTGGGTACTGCGCCGTGTCTAGCCACCGTGCCTCCGTGCAATCAGGACACCGAACGCCATGTGCAGAACGCCAAACGACAACACCATCAACGCTGTACTCCAGGTAGGCGGCGCAAACAGCGCGGCGGCGCCGACGACGATGAATGCCGCGCCCATCACCGGAATGATGCGGACCGAAAATGCGCCGGCGGCAACGACCCCGCTTCCATAGAGAAGCATCCACACGGCAGGCAGCAGGTCGTACATCCCGCGCTGCATGAAGGCGAATGTCACGATCATCCCAACCACGAAAACGGGCGTGAAGCTGAACAACAGCTTCCGCGCAGTCCCGCTGATCAGCGGCATACTGGCAGACCGCGCCTTGTTGTACATGAACCACACTGAAATCATGAGCGCCAGAAACGCCTCGGCCGCCCATACGATCACCCAATCCTTCGTGACGCCGAACTGGCTGGCGATCAACGCGGCGACAACCGCCGTCCCACCCATGACGACCTGGCCCCACCCGGACACCGCTGTGAACGTTCCGGCGGCTTCCATGGTCTCGCGAATGAACCGCAAATTGTCCATGGCCCGCGCCTGCATCTCGGGCGGGTTTGAGGCCCGCGGCCTGATGGGAAGCACGCTCATGCCTCCATATCTAGCGTTTTGCCGCAATTTCGGCAAGTGCTTTACAGCGCAAAGGACCTGCCCTGCCGGAGTCATTGGCGCTTAAGCTTGGAGCATGCCGATCGTTCCGCTGTTCGGACACGTGGACCTTCGCGCCCGCGTCGCCGCAGCGCGCAGCCGCAGCGCCCTGCCCGCCGCCTTGCTGCTCCAGGGGCCCCGCGGCATCGGCAAGCAGCGACTGGCGCTCTGGCTTGGCCAGTTGCTCCTCTGCGACGCGCCGGACACCGATCCATGCGGCCGATGCAACCAGTGCAAGTTCTCCGCAACGCTGCGACACCCGGACCTGCACTGGTATTTCCCGCTTCCGCGTCCCAAGGACAGCGACCCGTCGGCGGAGGACGTTGAACTCGATTACGCGGAGGCGATCGCGGAGCGCGCAGAAGGTGACGGCCTCTACAAAGCCCCGCCCGGCAGCGACGGGATATTCGTGGCGTCCGTTCGCGCAATCGTGCACCAAGCTGTGAAGTCGCCGGCCGTCGCCAAGCGAAAGATCTTCATCATCGGAGATGCGGAGCGCATGGTGCCGCAGGAAGGCTCCGAGTTTGCGGCCAACGCGTTTCTCAAGTTGCTCGAGGAGCCGCCGGCCGACACACAGATCATTCTCACCACCAGCGAGCCGGGATCCCTGCTGCCCACGATCCGCTCCCGGGTCGCGGCGCTGCGAATGTCGACGCTCGCGCCGGCGGAGATGCAGCGCTTTCTCTCAGACCCGCACGTGGTTAAGAGAATCGGAACGAAGATACCGCCGGATCACCTGGTGGCATTCGGAGCCCCGGGGAGACTGCTGGACGACGCTAGCCGCGAATTGGCGGACGCGAACGCCCAGCGCATGCTGGATGCGGCCCTGGACAAACGAGCTGCGCGATTCGAGGTCGCTTGGGCGCAAGCATCCACGAAGGCCCGTGGCGCATTCGCAGACTCGCTCGACATTCTGACCGAGCGACTTCACGCGCGCGTCAAAGGCTCTGCCGCACGCGGCGCTGCAGCGGAGGCGCTGGCGGCGACACGCGCGATTGACGCGGTCGAAGTTGCCAAGGAGCGCATCACCGGCAACGTCAGCCCTCAACTCGTGACTGTGAACCTCGTGCGCGAAATGCAGGACCTCCTGACATGAAACAGCCCCGGTCGAAGAAGCGGCTCACGCACGTGGCGAGCGACGGAACGGCAAAGATGGTGGACGTATCGGCGAAGGACGTCACCGTCAGGACCGCCACGGCGCGCGGCCGCATTCGCATGGGAATGGTTGCATTCGAAGCAATTCGATCCCACTCGATCAAGAAGGGCGATGTACTATCGGTCGCGCGCATCGCCGGGATCATGGCGGCCAAGCGGACCGCGGAACTGGTCCCGCTCTGTCACCCGCTGAACCTGGACGACGTACAGGTTGACCTGACGGCAGACCCGGATCTTCCCGGAATCCGCGCGGAGGCCACCACTCGTAGTGTGGGAAGAACAGGCGTCGAAATGGAGGCGATCGTCGCCGTAACCATAGCCCTGGTTACGGTGTATGACATGGCGAAGAGCGCCGATCGCGCCATGGAAATTGGCGATATATCGTTGGTAGCGAAGTCCGGCGGGAGGCGCGGTTACGCAATTGTAGATTGATACCGCGACCACCCTTACTTATAGTGCAGCAGCACTGAAGCTTGCTGATTGAGTTAACTCCTTCAATCACAACACGATATGAGAAAGCTGCGAAGCACTTATGTGCACCGCGGTGATGCAATTCGGAGGCGAAACCTGCTCAGGCGGATCATCGCCGTGGGCACAGTTTCAGCCGTCGGACTGTTCGTGATTGCGAACCGGCCGCCCTCGACGCCGGTCGCTGAAGCGGCGGACGTAACCGCGGGCGGGGACAATGCCTTCCGGTTCGGCCTCATGTGGGAGAACCGTCGCCTCCGCCGAGAAGCCGAGAACGCTGCAGGCGAAGCCGTGCTGCTTCGCGCCGCCGTTGAGCGCACCAACCGGATCATTGGCTATTCGGGCGCGTACGATATCCCCGCCAGCCTGGCCACGATCATCTTCGACGTGTCGCTCCAGGAAGGCATTGATCCGGAGCTCGCGTTCCGTGTCGCCAAGCTCGAGAGCGCCTTCAATCCTCGCGCCGTCAGCCGGGTGGGTGCCATTGGGCTCGTCCAGGTGATGCCGGCCACCGCGCGCCAGATCGACAAGTCAGTCACGCGCGAGAAGCTGTACGACCCGAAAGTCAACGCGACGATCGGATTCCGGCACCTTCGCCAACTCATCGGCGACTATGACGGCGACGTTCGTCTCGCGCTCCTCGCGTACAACCTCGGCTCCGCGAACGTCGATCGCGCACGGCGCGGCGGCAAGAATCCGTTCGACGGCTACAACCGCATCCTGATCAAGGACTATCGCGGGACTGGCGTCACGAACTGACGCCGGGGCTCAGCGCTTGGCCTGAGCCGCCTTTCCCTTCGCGGGCTTGGCCGCCGGCTTGGCGGGGGCCGGATTCCCCTTCACGAGCAGTTCCTGGCCCGGGAAGATCAACGGCTTCTTCAGCCGGTTGAGTCTCATGATCGCCGCCGACGTCGTGCGGTAGCGGTTGGCGATGATGCTGAGGTTCTCGCCGCGCTTCACGACGTGCGTCCGGCTACCGCTGCCGTAGCGCTCGATTGACGGATCCGGCACTGACCGCGCGGCGGCGTATGCAGCGACGGTCGGGATCAGAACGTACGTGCCCTTCGCAATCGTTCCCGTCTTCTTCGACGGCTTCACTCCCGGGTTGTACAGCGCGACGGTCGCCGCCTTGATCGACGCCGGCTCCTTCCGCGCCAGCGACGCCCACGTGGCGCCTGCTGGAGCACTCACAACCCTCGCGCCAACCTTCGCGTCGGCCGGCAACGCATCGAATCTCGCGTCAAAGCGATCCGCAGAACCGACCGGAATCCGAACCTTGAACGAGTCCTTCGGCGGCGTCATGCCGCGCAGAACGTGCGGGTTCAGGTCCTGAATCACCGCCACCGATGTCGCGGCGGCCGCTGCGATCGCGGACAGCGGAACGCGGGGTGCAACGCGCACCGAGTCGTAGGCAAATGGCGGCAGCGAATCGAACGCGAGCAGGTAGCGGTCTGGCTCTTTCGCGACCAGCGCCGACGCCACAAGCTGCGGTACGTAGTCCTTCGTCTCGGTCCTCAGGTACTTCTGTTCGGCCAGGGCGAAGAACATGTCATCGCCGGTGGTTCCCTCCAATTCGTCCGCGTAGCGGGTGAGGCCGCGCGCGATGCGTCCCGGTCCCCCGTTATACGCCGCCGCCGCGAGGTACATCGAGCCGAACTGTTCCCGCAGGAACCTGAGGAAGCGCACGGCGCCCTGGGTCGACCGCACCGGATCGCGTCGCTCGTCCACCCACCAATCCACGCGCATGCCCATTCCCTTCGCCGTGGCCGTCATGAATTGCCACATACCTACCGCAGCCGCCGTCGAGTACGCGTGCGGGTTGAAGCCGCTTTCGACCATCGCCAGGAAGTACATGTCCTCGGGTAGGTCTCCGGCACGCAGCTTCTCGCGGATCATCCCTTCGTAGCGGGTGCCCTTGTGCAGGCGGTCCACGAACCGGCTGCGGGCACGACCGGAGAATGCGTCCACATAGTACCGCACCCGGTCCACGGTTTCGTACGACCGCACGTCGATGTCCCATGACGGCTCCGCCTCGTTCTGCAGCGCCAGCGTGTCTGACGGCACCGGAATCGTCGCGTCGATACGCAGCGCGTCGCCGAACAACTCGGCCGTGCGCCGGTCAAGATCCGCGAGGTCCAGCACTGGGACGTGGACGCGCTTGGCGCCCGAGTCGTCGGGCGAAACTTCAAGCGAGGGCGGTGCGGAGTCTGTCGCCGCGGGCGTCAGCGCCGGCGTCGACAATTGGGTGGCTCGGGGACCGCCACAAGCAGCCGCGACCACCAATGCAATCAGGAGCGTGCTACGTCTTTCCAATCGAGTCGGGAAGAATGAAACGGCCTTCGACCCCTGCTACCTAACGGGTGGTAAGGTAGTTCCCGAGTGCCCGATTCGTAGCGTTGAGCACGGCGAGGGCGGCCCCACGCATCGCGTCGTCATCCACCAAGCAGCATCCGACGAGCTTGGCGTCGCGCGCCGAGCGCTGGCTGGCAGACACGATGACGACGTTCGCGTCAAACGCGCGAATGAGCTTCACGCCCATGAGTTCGAGACCGAGGCTTCCGCCCGTGAACTCCTCGAGCGCGATCATCGCCGCCTCGGCGCCGAGCCGAAGATCTCCGATGGGGCTCGACTGCCCTTCAGCGCGTCCGGTCCAGCGCTTTCCGCCGAACTCCAGTACGACCAGCGCGGTGCAACGTCCCGACTGCGATCGCTCGCACGAAAACGAATTGAAGAAGAGACGTCCGGGCCGATCGCTCGGTGGCGTTTCTGGTGTCGCGAGGGCGGTCGGCTGCACGGCGTGAGACATTGAGAAACCAGTGCGGGTGGGATCTCGGAGCGCCGTCGCCCCGCAGTGAGATACGGCATCGCGGTCGATTCGGCAACGCGATTCTCGCAAATTCCTGAAACGGGTTCAGCGAAGTCACCGCAGCCGCGTGACGGACCTCACCAAGGCATCCGCGACACCGTACTTTTGGCGATGCAACCACGGTCTGACGTCGGTCACGCGCTCGAACCGGTTCGTCGCTTGGGGCTCACTGCATGAAGCGCTTCATCAGGCGAGCGTTGTCGCGGCTCTTCAACATGAAGAAGGCGCTGCCGGAGTGGATCACCTTGCACACCGGCATCACGACGCTCGTCATGCGAACCTCCGAGGGCCCCATGACGTTCGACGTGCGCGACCGGGGCGTGGGGTGGATGATCGCCTTCGCCGGGGGTTGGGAGCGAGAAGAAAGCGATCGCCTGCGTGAGATCGTTGGCCAAGGCGACCTCGTCATCGACGTGGGCGCCAACATCGGGTGGTACACGCTGTTGCTCAGCGCGCGGGTCGGTGAGACCGGTCTCGTACTCGCGTTCGAGCCCGAGCCCCGCAACTTCGGGCTCCTTTCGGAGAACATCCGGCTGAACGACCGCGGTGGCCGCGTGCGCGCGTTCGAAATGGCGCTCATGTCGGAAGATGGCGACGTGGAGTTCGAGCTCTCGGACCAGAACTTTGGCGACCATCGAGTACGACGCGTTCCCTTGGATTCGACGCCCGCACTCGAGCGCTATTCCGAGGCGGCGCGGCGAGTGACCACGGTGCGCGGCCGCGCAATGGATTCCGTGCTCGAATCCGAGACGTTGGGTTCTCGCGCGATCAGGCTGATGAAGATGGACTGTCAGGGGGCAGAGCCAATCGTCCTGGCGGGCGCCGTCCGGGCCTTGGAGCGGACCGCGTATTTGGCCATCGAGTACTGGCCGTATGGCATTCGGAGGGCCGGGGTCGAGCCTCACGACCTCATCCAGCGGCTGGCGCGGACCTTTGACTCCTTCGCGGTCCTTCACCATGGAGGCGGACTCACCGCCTTCAGCGACATTTCCGGCCTTGCACTGCACGCCTCGTCCGTACGGGAGCACACGGATTACCTGTTCCGAAACTCGGCGCTCGCGATGCGGCCAAGCGGCGCCTCGACATCAACATCGGGTGAGTCGTCCTAGGTTCGCGGAACCCCCAAAACCCCTCTGATCCCTTCAAACATCGAATAGAAATCCGCCAGTTCAACGCTGGTGGCATTCTTGAAGGCCGCAGCGAGCGCCGCGAGTTCGGTCGTCAGGCCCGTGCCGTCGGGCGCCGTGAGGAAGCGGGTGACGGGCACAGCGGCGGCGGTGATAGAGCCTCTCTCGCCAAACGTCCACATCGTGGCAACGTAGTTGTAGGGCTGTCCGGGGGGCACGGTGTCCTCCTTCCTTGGGGAGGTAGTCGGTCAGTGGTTGTTGCAGAACCGCTAAACAATCCTGTCCGCGTGCCGTCGGGTCAAGACAGCGCCCCGAGCAACGAGATTTGCGGGGCGATGCTGGCCTAGTTCCTGAGGCGCGGCGTCGTAGATTCAGCGCGTGAGACGCCTCGCACTGTCATGGCTGGCCGTTGTGCTCGCGGGTTGTGATGCCACGACAACGCCGCCTTCGGGTTCGGTCCAGTTCACATACGCCGGTGCGCGGAGCGGCGTGTTCAGCATCGCCGGCGGACTCGCCGCGAACGATCAGGCCCCGTACGCGTACGCATTCACGCAGATGGGGAGCGACAGAGTTCCATACGCGGTTACGGTTCTGGCTGGTCGGAGGGAGCCCCAGGCCGGGATGCTGCTCACCATCCTGCGCGTCACGCCCGGCAGCGAGTCGCCGGTGACCGGCTGCATTGTGCTGTGCAACATGTTGAACGTGACGTTCGATCAGGGGAGTCCCACGAATAACGTGTTCTGTGGGGTGACCAGCGGGACGTTCACCATCACCGAAATCAGCGCGTCACGCGTGAAGGGCACGTTCAGCGGCAGCGGCACGTGCAGCCAGAATGCGGGGCCGGGAACCGCCTTCACGGTGACCGACGGGACGTTCGACGTCGAACTCCGCTGACGCGATGGCGCTGACTTGCACGAGCCGAGGCGACCATTGATGTAACGGATGGGCTATACCGCGATCCGCCCAATGCCTGTTTGCCGTACCAAGGCCCATTTTGGCCTCGCCATGAATGTGCGCCCCGAACATTAAGATTCCCTCATCGTTTCGGTGGCCTTCGCGCTCGACCCCCCATGGCCGTTCGTGAAGCGGCCGTTGGGAGTCCGGAGCTGCGCCTGCGACGATCCGCTACGAGCTTGCCTGCCTGCGACGTGCCTTCAGCTTGGGTGTCCGCGCTGGAAAGGCCACGCAGTGCCCATACACCCCGAACCTGACGGTTGATAACGCACGAAAGGGGTTCTTTGAGCCTGCCGATTTTGAAGCGGTTTACGAGCAGCTGCCTGAGTCCCTTCGCTCCTTCATGCGGTTCTTGTACCTCACTGGTTGGCGAGCGGGAGAGGCACGAGGGCTGACGTGGCCGAGTGTCGATTTCGCAGGTGGCGTCATCCGCTGGGAGCCAGGGTCACCAAGAACCGCGAAGGGCGTGAGTTCCCTTTCACCGCGCTGCCTCCGCTGGTCGCCTTGCTTCACGCACAACGCGAGCAAACGTCAGAATTGGAGCGCAAACAAGGGCGTATCGTCGCCCCAGTGTTCCACCGCAGCGGCCGGCCCATACGCTCCTATGCCCGAGCTTGGAGTGCCGCCTGCGCTGCCGTTGGCCTGACGGGTAGGCTGGTTCACGACCTTCGCGCACTGCCGTCCGCAACCTTGAACGTGCGGGCGTTTCGCGATCGGTGGCGATGAAGCTCACGGGGCACAAGACCGAGGCCGTGTATCGGCGCTACGCGAATACGTCTGAGGCTGATCTATCCGAAGGTGTGGCGAAGCTTGCCACGCTCCACGGTGCACCCATAAGCGCACGGACGGTGCTTCCCTTCACCACGGGCACAGTTCGGGCACAATCAGGGGGTTGAGCCGTCGTCACTCGACTCCGAGCAATTCGCTAAGTTGCTTCGCAGTTGGAAGTTTGCAGTTCCTTGACCTGGTAGCTCAGCTGGTAGAGCAACGGACTTTTAATCCGTAGGTCGCGGGTTCGAGCCCCGCCCGGGTCACTTTGGCAAATTCGTCCCCTGCCCTTGAGATCGTCAAAGGGGACAGATGGTTGGGCTGTGGGCTGTCCGACACTACGCCGCGCGCGTATAACGCGCGACGCATGACAGAGCTATCGTAGGTCGTGGCCGAGCCTGGAAACCGGAGGGTGCTGGCAACGCGCGCGCAGCAATGGCCGCGTGCGATCGCGTCGGCGCTCGCGCGCTTTGGCGTGACGCCCAATCAGCTCTCCGTCCTGAGCATCGCGTTCGCTGCCGGCGCCTGGTACATGTACTGCCTCCTGTCAGTAGCCCGTGAGGCTTCCTCGCCACCGCCAGCCGTGGCGTTGCTCGTCGCCGCCGCGGCGCTCATCCAGCTGCGCCTGCTCTGCAACCTGCTCGATGGCCTGCTTGCCATCGAAGGTGGGCTCAAGACCAAGACCGGCGACCTGTACAACGAAATCCCCGATCGCGCCGCGGACATCCTCATCCTGCTCGGCGCGGGACTCGCCGTGCGACACTGCCCGTACGGAATGGAACTTGGCGTCGCCGCTGCGATGCTGGCCGTGCTCACCGCGTACGTGCGGCTGCTCGGCGGCTCGCTCGGCCTGCCGCAGGACTTCCGCGGACCGATGGCCAAGCAACACCGGATGTTCACGCTCACTGTCGGCACGCTGGCGGCGGCGGTCGAACACGCGATGCGCGGCACAGTGGAGTTGCTGTACGTCGCGATGATCGCCATCGTGGCTGGCACTGCCCTGACGCTGGTGCTGCGGACGGTGCGCATGGCACGCGCACTCAACGCGCGGTGATTGCCGCCGCGCTGGCTGCGTTCGCCCGCGTCATCTCCGGCGCGTCAGTGCAGTGGCAACAGCCGGTCACGGGCAGCCGGCAGCGCATCTGGTTCGGGAACCACTCGAGCCACCTCGATTTCGTGCTGATCTGGTCGGCGCTGCCACCTGCACTGCGCGCCACTACGCGCCCCATCGCGGGCTCGGACTATTGGGGGCGCGGCCCCATCCGGCGCTACGTCGCGGGCACCGTGTTTCGCGCGATTCTCGTCGAGCGGTCCGATGGCGCACCCACCGCGGAGCGAGCCAGCGCCACCATCCAGCACATCGCCACGCAGATGGGGGCGGAGGCGAGCATCATTGTGTTTCCCGAAGGCACCCGCAGCTTCACCGGCGAGTTGCTGCCGTTCAAGAGCGGGATGTACCATTTGTGCAAACTCAAGCCAGGCGTGGAACTGGTGCCCGTGTATCTCGCGAACCTGAGTCGCATCCTGCCGAAGGGAGAACTGCTGCCGGTGCCGTTGAGCGGGCGAGTGCGCTTCGGCGAACCGCTGTACTTGCGCGACGGCGAGTCCAAGGAAGCATTCCTCACGCGCGCGCGCGATGCCCTTCTCCGACTGCGGGACTCATGAACGCGATCGAGACGTTCTTGAGCACCAACCTCGGCAAGCTCGTCGCCGGCGTTGTCGTGTTTCTCATCGTCGCGACCATCGTCGGCCAGATTCTGGCGCGGACCGTCACGAGCGACGGCGCCAAAGCGACGCTCGCAAATGCCAACGCACGCATTCGCGGCTGGTGGGTCATGGTCGCCGTGTTCGGCATCGCAGTGGCAACGGGCGGAATCGGATCGATCGTGCTGTTCGCGATGGTCTCGTTCCTGGCGATGCGCGAGTTCATGACGCTGACGCCGACGGGGCGCGGCGACCACGCCGTGCTGATCTTCGCGTTTTTTATCTTCGCGCCGATGCAGTACGGGCTGGTGTGGGCAGAGTGGTACGGACTCTTCTCGATCCTGATCCCCGTCTACGCCTTCGTGGCATTCGCCACGCGCGCGGCGCTTGCCGGCGACACGGAGCGCTTCCTCGAGCGCACAGCCACCGTCCAATGGGGCCTGATGGCCTGCGTCTACTGCGTCAGCCACACGCCGGCGCTGTTGATGCTCCAGGTCATTGACCACCCCGGTTCCGGACCCACGCTCTTGTTCTTCCTCGTGCTCGTCGCGCAAATCAACGACGTGATGCAGTACATCTGGGGCAAGGCGATCGGCAAGCACCCCATCGCACCCACCGTGAGTCCGAATAAGACGTGGGAGGGTTTCGTCGGCGGAACGCTGACGACGATCGGTATTGGCACAGCACTCTGGTGGGCAACTCCATTCACGCCGATGGCGGCAGCCATCTTCTCGGCGGTCATCACGCTGCTCGGCTTCGCCGGCGGACTGGTGATGTCGGCGATCAAGCGCGATCGCGGCGTGAAGGACTACGGGGCGCTCATCCGGGGCCACGGCGGTGTGCTGGACCGCATCGATTCACTGCTCTTTGCGGCGCCCGTGTTCTTCCACCTCGTCCGATTTTTCTACACACCGCCACTGATTCCTGCGCCCTGAGCGTCATCCGGGCACGACCGCACGCATCGCGTCGAGAAAAATCCGCCAGGACGGCCCGTCGAATCCCTCGAGCACCCCGATGATCAGCAGGTTGGTCGCCGCGGACAGCATGAGCGCGGCGATCACGCTCGCAAGCGCTACCGGAAGGCGGGCGCGCGGCGCCCACGGTCGCCGTACCGCCCAGAAATACACCAGCGCCACCGCGGACACTGCCGAGAACCAGCTTGTGAAGTTCACCAGAGGCACGCCGAACCACACCGGCTCGAGCTGCGGACTCCACACCCACATACCGAGCGCGGTCGCGACTGGGTCGAAATGCAGATCGGTGCTCAACGCGGAAGCCGTTACAACCGCCGTGGGCACCAGCACTCGGCTGCGTGGTGCGATGCGTGTGGCAATCGCCTCTGCCGCAAAGACGCCCGGGTAAAACATCGTGCACCAACCGGCGACGCTCGACAGTGGCGTGTGAGTGAACGGTATGTAGATGCGATAGTCCGCTTCGGAGAAGTAACCGAGTTCAATGCCGCTGCTCTCGAGTACGAGCCCGTAGGCAGCCCCGAGGCCGAAGAACACGGCGACGCCGGGCCATCCGCGGTTGTATTTGCAGTGCACCATAAGGGCCGCCGCCCACAGCGGCGCAACGAGCTCGAACGAGAACCGCAGCGTGGCGAGGTCGCCTTCCCGATACATCAGCGCGGCGGGAAGCCAGCACACGAAGGCGACGACCGGCGCCGCGACAATGAGCGTGCTGAGCATCGCTCTCGGCGGCCGGCGTTCTGGGGGCAGTGCCACGTAGTACGCCGCAGCCCATGCCAGCGGCAGCAACAGTGTCGCGAGCGTCGACGGACGTGGCGGCTCGAGCAACAACGTGGCCGTCAACACGTGACCGATGGCGAGCCACACCCCAAACCACACCGGGAAGTGGTCGCGGGTCTCCTTCAGCGCCGAGGTCACCATCATCGGCGAGAACATTGCAACGCAACTCCCTTCGGCGTAACCTGTGCGCTGTGCGACTCGGCGCTCCCCTGCTTGCGTTCCTGCTCACGGCCTGCGCCGGCGCCGTGGTACCACGCGCGCCGCAACCCGAAACGCGCGACGCGCTGCTGGTGCTTCCCGGCTTCGGCTACTCGCGCACGTCGGAACGCGTGTTCCGCGCAGCGCAGGCGCAGCTCGCGGGCGAGAACATCGACCTCTTCGCTCCCGACTTCGTGGAACGGGAAGGCCTGGACGAAAGCCGCGAAGAACTGCGCGAATTCTTGGTGGACCATCAGCTGGACAAGTACCGCCGGGTGCATGTGTTCGCGTTCATCGCAGGCGCGTGGACTCTGAACCCGCTGCTCGACAGCACCCCCGTGCCGAACCTGGCCACGGTGATCTACGACCGCAGTCCGATGCAGGAGCGAGCACCGCGCATTGCGGACGACAAACTGCACTTCCTGACCTGGATGCTGTACGGGCGGCCGGTATTCGACATGGCGCGCACTCCGTATCCGTCGTTGGCGTCTCCTGCACCGCGCATCGGGATTCTCGTGGAGACGAGCCCCACCAGATTCCTGCGCCGCTTCGCAAAGAAGGCGAAGAGCTACGGACCGATCCGGTTCGAGTGCGATGCGCTGGCCCAGCGGCACGATGACTGCATCTACGTCGACCTCAATCACGACGATCTCTATGTCCGGTTCGTCGAGGTCCTGCCCGAGATTCTCGCGTTCATTCGGACGGGACGATTCACGGACGCCGCGAAACGGGTACCGCCAGCACAGCTGCCCCTGCCCTGACAGCTATGCCGTATAGACGTGCACCGCACCGTAGCTCGCGGTGCGCTCGGCGGCGCTGAGGCGCTCGCTGAGCGCAGTGGCGTGACGGAGGCCGCCCGGCGAATCGCCATTGACCTCTGCCGGCACCGGCACGTCCGGCTCGAAGCTGCGGTACACGATGCGCGCGCCTGGGGCGCACACGCGGCGCACTTCGCGAAACAGCGCCAGCCGCCTACCCGGTGACAGGAAGTCCGGCACGTCCATGAGGTTCGCGCGCGTGAACGAGCCGGCCGGCATTGCGCGCAGGTGCGTCGTGAGATCGCCGACGAGGATCTCGACGTGGCCGGCGGTTCGCCCGAGCCGCTCGAACGTCTCGCGCCTGAGGTATGGCGGACAGTGCGACGGGCCCGCGTAGGCGCCGGTCAGCATCTGGTGCCAGTAGTAGTTGTCGCGAATCGGGTACGACGACATCACATTGCGCAGCCGTTCGCGGCAGATCGATGCGAGCAGGAACCGACCGGAGCGCAACGTTGTGAGCACCTGCCGCCAATGCATGCCGCACACGCCGGCAAATGCGGCGGGCGTTGCGCGCACGGCAAGCGAGAAGAGCCTCGGCTCCACCTCGCGCACCCACGCCTCGCGCTGCTCGTTCAGCGTCGGCGCGGAAACGAACCGCTCGACGGCATCCCGACCACACACCAGCCGGATGAACGCGCGCACCCACGCGAAGCGGCCGTACGATCCGTACGAGTACACCGAGCCGCGACGGCGCTGCGCCGGGGCGCCAAAGGCGTTCCACAGCCCGTCGTGCGTCCCGCCCCGGATGATCGCGAGCTTCGCCAGGAGCAGATCGCGCTGGCTCGGATTGGCGTCGATCGTCACGACGCGCCGCGGGCCCTCCGCAAGCGTGTTGAGCACGTTGCAGCCGCCCGACGTCACCAGCAGCACGGTGTCGTCCGGCCCCACGTCGAGCGCCTCACGGTCGACCGCGTAATCCTCCCACACCTGGTTGTAGACGAGCCGCGTCATGCCATCCCCGCCATCGCCGGCGCCTGCTCCGGGCGGCCGACGAGCGACACAATCGGATTGCGTTTGCCTGACGCCGTCTTGTGCATATGCGCGGTCTCCTCCACGCGCACCGCCACGCCCGCCGGCAGGAGCGCGGTCAGCCGAGTGGCGATCCGCGCGTCGAATGACGGCCTCGGAGTGTGCGGTCGCGCCAGCGAGTATTGGAACCGCACGCTGTCGCGGTCGTCCTGCATGAGACAGAAATCCCCGATCGGCAGGCGATCGTCGAGCAACAGGCTGTACACGCAGTCCAGCAGGTAGGCGGAGCTCGCGCTGGCGGCGCTGAAGTGAAATGCGTCGTTGCAGCGGCCAATGAGGTTTCGCAGTGTGCGGAACGTGCGGCCGCACGCACAGCGCGAATCATGCAGTGACGCGCTGTCTGCTTGGCGATACCGGATGAACGGCGTGGCGAAGTTGTGCAGGTTCGTGCCGACAAGCTCGCCCGGTTCACCCGTGGCAACGGCGGCGTCGGCGTCAGGACGCAACGTTTCCAGGTACGCCATGTCTTCCCACACGTGCATGGCGCCCGCGGCGCACTCGGCTGCCGTCCAACCGAGCTCCTCCGTGGAGTACTCGTCCAGAACTGGGCAGCCGAAATGATCGGCCATGCCATCGCGTTGCGCGCGTGACGACCACTCCGAGTTGACGCTGATCACGTGTACGCCGAGCGCACGTGCGTCGCGCCGGTCGAGTCGAGCGGCAAGTTCCATCAGCCGCGAGGGATAGACGCAGAGCACGTGTGGGCGGACATCGCGCAACCGCGCGATCGTGTCGTCGAGGTCGTGCGTGGTGCGTACGAACCACGAGCGGTACAGGCCGAAGAACGAGTTCGCCGGGAATGCCGACGTATAGATGTTGAGCGTGCGCGACCACGGCCGCAGTCGCCCCGTCATGTTGAGGATTCGATAGCGGCCGGCGGCGTACGCATGAGTGTCGGAGATGCGGTGCGTCACCGTAATCACCTGGCCGGTCGAGCCGGAGCTCACCGAGTCGATGCCATTGCGCGACAGGCCCAGTTCGCCTGCGTGCATCGCAGTCACCAACTCACCTTTGGTGACCGTTGGAAAGCGCTCAAGGTCCTCGAGCCGACGGAAGTCCGCGGGTGACACACCAGCCGAGTCGTACTTGCGCCGGTAGAACGCCGTGTGCTCCCACGCGTGGCGCAGCAGCTTCGCGATCCGGTTCTCCTGGTACCGACGCCACCGCTCGCGGCTCACATATGGGCGCGCAAGAATCACCGGCGCGACGACGGCTGCGGCGGCGCACGCGCGAACATACTCAACTACCGTAAAGCGCCTCACACGTGAACTTGCTCCTGCGGGCGCGCCACACAAGACGTCTAATTCAGGACGCGCTATCCCCCGCCGACCAGTTCGTGTCGGTTGGCGCACTGTCGATGAGCTTGGCCAGCGCGATGGCATCGAGGGCTTCCGCCACCGTCGACGGCGCCGTGTCGCCGTCCACAAGCGGAACGAACGGAACTTCGGAGTCGAAGTTGAGACTCAGTTGCCGCACAGGCAGGAACGAGTGGCGGTGGTGCCGCGTGATGCCGACGTCCACGAGGCCCAGCAGATGGCTCTTGGTGGCGTAGCCCATGTTGGCCTCCCACTTGTAGCCGGGATGCCGCATCGCGAGCGCGGCCATCACCCGGTCACGCGTGACCTTGGCAATGATGGAAGCGCACGCCACAGAGAAGCAGCGCGAGTCACCTCGCACCACCGCTGTGTGCGGAATCGTCAGACTGCGAATCGCTTTTCCATCCACCACGATGTGATCAGGCCTGACGGTGAGCCGCTTGAGCGCGCGCCTGATCGCCAGTACGCTCGCTTGGTAGATGTTGTGCCGGTCGATCTCGCGCACCGATGCGGCGCCGACGCCGATGGCGATCGCCCGCTCGCGAATCTTGAGCGCAAGCTCCTCGCGCTTTTTCGCGGTGAGCTGCTTGGAGTCGTTGACGCCAATGATTGCGCGCTGGTCGTGCGGCATCACGACGGCACATGCGACAACGGGGCCCGCCAGGGGGCCCCGTCCGACTTCGTCTACGCCTGCGAGGAGCGGGCCATGTTGTACGCGGAGGTCACGCTCGATCGTGCTCCAGCGCATTTCGCTGCGTGTTGTCTCTTACTCTTCTGCGGTACCCGTCGTGGGCACAAGCGCCCTGACCTTCTTTTCCTTGATGCGGGTCGCCTTGCCGGCCAGACCGCGCAGGTAGTAGAGCTTCGCCTTGCGGACGCGGCCACGGCGCACGACCTGAATGTCGGCGATCATCGGGCTGTGCACGGGGAAGATGCGCTCGACGCCCACGCCATTGGAGATCTTGCGAACCGTGAATGACTCGCTGACCCCGCTGCCACGACGGGCAATGCACACGCCCTCGAACGCCTGGATGCGTTCCTTGTCGCCTTCTTTCACGCGGACGTTGACGCGCAGCGTGTCGCCGGAGCGAAATGGCGGAAGATCAGTCTTCAGCCAGGTCTTTTGGGTTTCGATGAACGGATGCATGGGACGTGTCAGGCGCGAGGCGCCGAAATAAGCTCGATATTTGCGGGACAACCTGAAAATAGCGGTACGGCGACGGTTATGCTACTCTGTTGTAGCACAAGCGTTTGGGCCGGGGCGGCCCCGACGGTAGGCGGCTACCTCGCCCTTAACCCCATGCGCACTGGCCGAAAATAGTGCCTCGACATTAAGACACGCCTAAATGGCTGAAGGAGGCAGTTATGCGCTTCAAATGCTCCGCGGCCGTCTTTGCAGCATTGGCGCCTGTCATGTTCGCGGTTGGCTGCAGTGGATCGACTCCGCCAGTCGAAACAGTCACCGTCAGCAATATTGCGATGGCGATTGAAGGGAGCGTGGTTAAGCTCTCGGTGACGGCGACGAGCACAACGATTGGCCCAATCCCTGCCAACAGTTTCTCGTGGATAGTGAACGGTTCGCCCTACAACGGGCAAGTCATCACCCCGTCCGTAGCTCCGGGCAACATTTCCTACTGTGTTACGGCAGTCGGTGCTGATACCACCGGCCGTCTTTGCGACAGCGGACAAGTTCCCGGATTCGCAGGTCGCATACGTGAGTTCGATTTCGCACGAGATGACCTCCCTGCAAAGGGGCTCTTCATCCTCTTCTCGAAAGGAGCGGACACCGCTCGTGTGGACGTCGCAAACGACGGAACCTTTGATGGAATCTCCACCCTCGCGTCAAAAGACAGCGTCAGCTGCATGGTCGACGCGGTAAACACGAGCAATCGAGTTTACCACCCGATCAAGAAGTGCGTGGTAGCTAAGGCGGGCGACAAAATCGTGAAGACGGTGTACCCATTCACCCTCACGATGCCTGCTTCGTGCGGCGTCTACGCCGGCCGAGTCATGCCGTTCAGCATATCGAAGGCATACGGAACGACAGATTTTTTTTCGAGTTTCTACCCGCTCGTCGTCTTTACGGACGGAACAAGGTACAACTACGACAAGCGGAGTCAGGAGACCTTACCCGTGCCAGTTGCTTTCTGGCAGGACGCCGGTGACGCTCCAGTCACGGAGTCAGAAAAAACGACGGCTTTGGGTATCATCAACACCCTGTCGTCGTATCTCTGCGGTACATACTTCCGCCCCGCTGAAAGTGGAGAGGTCTCAGATACGAACGGGGTGCACATCCACGTTCGTCCGCCGGGAGCCTTTGGAGAAGTGGAGTGGAAACCGCGCCCGCACACGGAAATGGGTGGATGTAAGGCCGTCTTTTCCACCTCAGCAAACATGCTCGAATTCAACGGTGCTCGGCTCTTACATTCACTCGTCCACTGCCTGGGTTTCAATCACACCGCGAATTGGACCGGCATCATGGGTCGCCTCGGTGGGGGTGGGATTGACCTAATCCCGAGCGCAGAGGACGCGCTCTACATCCTCGTTTTCTATAGAACGGCAGAATTTGAACGGAAGGACGGGACCAGTTGTTCGATCGTGGAGAGCCACGAGGGCGAACGAGAGCTCATGCTTGGGCTCCCGGCTAGGAATGCTGTTTGTTTTCCACCATAGCAGTATCGTCTAATCGCACATAGTGCGAAAAGACAAAGAGAATCGGGGGCTGTCGCGAAATCTCGCGACGGCGGCGACTGGCGCTACACGAACGTGGCGTCGCTCGCCGCCAAGGTGACTGGGTCCGTTTCGCTCAAGATTGCCAACACGGTGCGCTACGTGAATCGCCCGGTGACCGGCTTTGTCGATACGGACGTGCAGACCTCGATCGCGTTGGTCGCGAAGTTCTAACAAGCGGCTCTGGGCTTTCGGCTCTCCGGAGCTACTTGCCGCGTTTCTGCGAGAGCTTCGCGGCCTGTTCCGCCTTCCACTTGGCGATCTTGGCGTGGTCGCCCGAGATCAGCACGTCGGGCACCGCGTGGCCACGGTACACGGGTGGCCGGGTGTAGCTGGGTGCGCTGATGCCCGCGCCATCGTAGAACGAGTCGGTGCGAGCGCTTTCGGCGTCGCTCATTGAGCCGGGCAACAGCCGTACAGTCGCGTCAATCACTGCCAGCGCGGCCGGCTCCCCGCCAGTGAGTATGAAGTCACCGATGGAGAGTTCCTCCGTCGCCAGGTGGTCGGCCACGCGCTGATCCACGTCTTTGTAGTGTCCGCACAGGAGCGTCACTTCGGTGCCGGCCGCAAAGCGCGCCGCCGCGGCGTGATCGAACGAGGCGCCGCGCGCCGACAGCAGCACCACAGGTGGCTTGGCGACCAGCGCGTCCACCGCTTCGAAAAAGGGCTCTGGCTTCATGACCATGCCGGCGCCGCCGCCGTATGGCTGGTCATCCACCGTGCGGTGCTTGTCGTGGGTGTAGTCGCGCAGGTTGACGACATGGTATTCCACGAGACCGGCCTCTTTCGCGCGGCCCAGAATGCTGAGCGACAGCGGCCCGACGAAATAGTCCGGGAAGATCGTGACGACGTTGATCCGCAGCATCAGTCCAGCAGCCCCTCGACGGGATCGACGCGAATCACGCGGGCCGCCGAATCGACGTCAGTGACGGTGACATCGTTGAATGGCAGCAGGACGTTCTTCTTGCCCTCGCGCCGCACCTCGATCACCAGCCCCTGCGGCAATTCGAGAACGGCGTGAACGTCGCCGACCGCCGAGCCATTCATCTGTTCTACCCGCATGCCGACGAGTTCATGAATGAAGATCTCCCCGTCCAAAGGCGGCTCGACCTCGTTGTCGGGAACCAGGAAGATCCGGTCCTTCCAGGTATCGGCGTCATCGCGAGTCGTGATCTCCTTGAACGCGACGATCAAGCCGCCCTTGAACGGCGATGACCGCAGGATGTGCAATTCGAGACCGTCCGGCGAGACGGAACCGCCTTTGGTGCCCGCAAAAACGCGACGGCCGGACGCGAAAACCGCGTCCGGCGCGTCTGTCAGTGACTCGACCACGAGTTCGCCGCGAAGTCCATGCGCGCGGCGAACCCGCCCAACCGCCAAGTACTCCGTAGACAGGCTCGATCTCTACTAAGACTCTTTCACTGGCACAGCGCCAGGCTTCTTCTTGCCGGCAAGCTTCGTCTCATGGCGCGCCTTGAGAATGCCCGCCTTGCGGAGCAGGGAGCGGACGGTGTCCGACGGCTGCGCGCCCTTGTCGAGCCAGTAGTTGGCCCGGTCGCTCTTGAGGTTCAGCGCGGTCTCGCCTGCACGAGGAACGTACTGGCCGATGATCTCGAGAAACCGACCGTCGCGCGGACTCTGCGAGTCGGCGACAACGATACGGAACGTGGGTGTCTTTTTCCGCCCGGTACGGCGGAGTCGAATGCGAACCATGTAAAGCTCCTCGTCAAGAAAGTACTTCCTGCTGCCGGGCTCATCGCGCATCGGGAGTTTCCCGACCGCACCCGGTACCGCACCTGCAGACCCCTCGCTACGCTCGGGGTGACATCATCACATCATCCCGCCAAACATGCCGGGACGCACTTTGCCGCCACCGCCCTGCATGGAGGCGACCTTCTTCATCATCTTCTGCATCTCGCGGAACTGATCCAACAGGCGATTCACATCACTGATCGGACGCCCGCAGCCCTTGGCGATCCGCGCCCGGCGCGAGCCGTTGAGGAGACCCGGAGTTTTGCGCTCTTCGGGCGTCATGGAAAGTACGATGGCCTCGAGGTGTTTGAGACGTTTTGGGTCCGTCGCTTTCACCTGTTTCAGGACCTTGGTGTTCACGCCGGGGAGCATCTTGAGGACGCCCTCCAACGGACCCAGGCGCTCGATCTGCTTCATCGCGCCAAGGAAGTCCTGCAGGTCCATACCCTCTTTGCGGACCTTTTTCTCGAGACGCTTGGCTTCGTCCGTGTCGAACGCGTCCTGCGCCTTCTCCACGAGCGACACGATGTCACCCTGCTGGAGAATCCGGCTCGCCATGCGGTCCGGATGGAAGTCTTCGAGCGCGTCCGGCTTTTCACCAACGCCGATGTACTTGATCGGCTTCTTGGTGACGCCGTAGATCGACAGCGCCGCGCCACCACGGGCGTCGCCGTCGAGCTTGGTGAGGATGACCCCGGTGAGGCCGAGCGCCGCGTCGAAGCCCTCAGCGATCTTCACGGCTTCCTGTCCCGTCATGCCGTCTGCGACGAGGAGGATTTCGTCCGGGTTGATCGCGTCTTTGAGGCGAACCAACTCGGCCATGAGTTCATCGTCGATCTGCGAGCGACCGGCCGTATCCACGATGGCCACGCGGTCGCGCGCGCGGCGCGCCTGGTCCAGTCCGTTGCGAGCCACCCTGAGCACATCCGTGGTATCGCGCTCCGCGTGCACGACCAGACCGAGCTGGTTGCCCAGCGTTTCGAGCTGATCGATGGCCGCCGGACGGTGCAGGTCGCACGCAATCAGCCGCGTGGCGCGATGCTCCTTCTGCATCTTGAGCGCCAGTTTGGCGGCGGTCGTCGTCTTGCCCGAGCCTTGCAGGCCCACGAGCATCACGATCGTGGGCGGCACGGTGCTCTGCTTCAGGCCCTCCCGCTGCGCGCCAAGCATCGCGGTGAGTTCGTCGTAGACGATCTTCACCAGGTGCTGGGCGGGGTTCACACCCTTGAGCTGCGCTACACCTATTGCCTTCTTCTCGACGTGCTCGAGGAACTCCCGCGTCAGCTGGAAGTTCACGTCGGCTTCCAGCAGCACACGACGCACCTCGCGGAGGCCGTCCTTGATGTCGGCCTCGTTGAGCACGCCGCGACCGCGAAGCCGCGCGAATACGCCTTCCAGTTTTTCGGAGAGCTGCTCGAACATAGTCCTGAAAGTTACCCAGTCCGAGCCCGGCCTTCAATTCTCGGGTATTGGTTATCTGAAAGCCGGTGCTATACTTACGACCTGATTGGTACGAGGCGCGTAGGAGGTGACCGGGTGCTCCCTGCACCCCGCACCCTGAACCCCGCATCCTATCAGAATGGCGAAAGCCCAGCGCAAGGAAGAACTGCTCAAGTCGGAGATTCCTCCGACCCTGCCGCTGATGGCGTTGCGTTCGACGATCGTCTACCCGCTGGGTACGATCGCCGTCCAGATGGGAGCCCCGGAAAACCTGGCGCTGTTGCGCGCCTACGAAGAGCCCGGGCTCATCGTCGCGCTGGTGGTGGCCGGCGGCGACCACGACGAACCGATCGACAATGCCGGATTCGTGGGGCGTGTGGGCGTCGCCGCGCGCGTGCACGAGCGCATCAACCTGCCGGGCGACACCGTCCAGGTCACCCTCCAGGGCCTGCGGCGGATCATCATCGACGAGATCCCGCAGAACGAGCCGTATCCCATCGCTGTCGTTCGCCCCGCCAAGGACGTCCCTGCCGATCCGGCTGAAGTCACGGACCTGATTACGCGCGTGGCCACGGCGGCGCAGGCACTGGCCGAAATGGTGGATCGGATCCCGGACGAAGTGCCGGCGATCCTCAAGATGAACGTGTCGGATCCGGGCCGATTCGCGGATCTCGCGGCAACGAACATGAACTTCCGGATCACCGACAAGGACGAGGTGCTCCAACGCCTCGATGTCGGCCAGCGGCTGCGTTTCATCCTCACGCGCCTCGAGCGTGAGGTGGCGCGCGCCCGGGTGATGGAAGACGTGAAGCGCCAGACCGAGATCAAGATCGAGCAGCATCAGCGCGAGTTCTACCTGCGCCAACAGCTGCGCGCCATTCAGGCTGAGCTGGGCGAGGCTGACCCGGGCGAGAAGGAAGCCATCGAGCTGCTCAAGAAAATCGACGAAGCCAAGATGCCGGAGAAAGTCGGCATCGAAGCACGCCGCGAAACCGAGCGGCTCCGCATGCTCTCGCCGGCGTCGAGCGAATACCAGGTCGTGCGCACCTACCTCGACTGGGTGCTGTCCCTGCCCTACAACAAGCGCTCGGCGACCGAAGACATCGACCTCAAGAAGGTGCAGGAAGCGCTCGACTCCAAGCATTACGGGCTGGACGAGGCCAAGGAGCGCATCCTGGAGTACTTGTCGGTACGCAAACTGCGCGGCGGCGATCCGCACGGACCGATCCTGTGCTTCATCGGACCGCCCGGCACCGGCAAGACATCACTTGGCCAAGCCATCGGCTCGGCGATCGGTCGCGAGTGCTACCGCATTTCGGTTGGCGGCGTCCGCGACGAGGCGGAAATTCGCGGGCATCGCCGCACCTACGTCGGCGCGATGCCAGGCCTGATCATCCAGGCGCTGCGTCGCGTGAACGTGAAGGATCCCGTCCTCATGATCGACGAGATCGACAAGATGGCGGGCGGCGGCCCTTCAGGTGACCCGACCGCCGCGATGCTCGAGGTTCTCGATCCGTCGCAGAACGCGCAGTTCGTGGACCACTACCTGAACCTGCCGTTCGATCTCTCCGCGGTGCTGTTCATCTGTACCGCGAACAACATCTTCGATATCCCGGCGGCGCTGCGCGACCGCCTGGAGATCATCAAGATCGCGGGCTACACGGTGGAAGAGAAAGTCGAGATCGCGTGGCGCTACCTCCTGCCGCGCCTGCTCGAGGATCACGGCATCAGCGACAAGGACATCCAGTTCACGGACGAATCGCTGTCGTTCATCTCCAATCGCTACTCGCGCGAAGCCGGTCTGCGCAATTTCGAGCGCAACGTTGCGGCGATCATGCGCAAGCGCGCGCGCAAGAAGGCTGAGGGCGAGGAAGGCGCCTGGGTGATCGACACCGACAAGGTCGAGGAAGTTCTTGGCATTCCCCGCTACGCCGTGGAGGAAGCCGAGAAGGTGCCTGAAGTCGGCGTCGTGACCGGCATGGCGTGGACGTCCACCGGCGGCGACTTGATGACGATCGAAGCGCTGCGGATGAATGGCACGGGGCGCCTGGTCGTGACCGGCCAACTCGGGGACGTGATGCGCGAGTCGGTGGACGCCGCGTACTCGTACGTCCGATCACGCGCGTCGCAGCTGGGCGTGGAAGATCGCGAGTTCAAGGAAAGCGACCTGCACATCCACCTGCCCGCCGGCGCGATCCCGAAGGACGGACCGAGCGCGGGCATCACGCTGACGCTCGCGATCGCCAGCGTGTTGAGCCGACGTCCGGTGCGACGCGACGTGGCCATGACGGGCGAAGTGACGCTGCGCGGGAAGCTGCTCGAGATCGGCGGCGTCAAGGAAAAGGTGCTCGCGGCGTATCGCGCCGGTATTCGCCACATCATCATGCCCAAGGCGAACGAGAAGGACCTGCGGGATGTGCCCCAGGAAGTGCGCGATCACATGGCGTTCACGTTCGCCGAACGGATGGACGAGGTACTGCACCTGGCGCTGCTACCGAAACCGACACGTGAGATCGCCGACGTCTACGTCAGCGCGCCCATGACGACGGGCGATCGACACATCTCGCCGTAAGAGCGGCTCCGCAGCGCTCGGCTAGGGAGCGGCCTTGGACAGGGTGTAGATGACGAGACCAGCGAGCGCACCAACCAGTGTGCCGTTGATGCGGATGTACTGAAGGTCGCGTCCGATCGCGAGTTCGACGCGGTCCGCGGTGACCTTCGCGTCCCAGCCC